>NZ_JAYFPU010000376.1:0-11224 GCF_034927525.1 Christensenella sp. | reverse complement strand
AGACCCGCTGTCCATGATCCCTGCGGCGCTCTTTGGTACGGTCGCGAACATCATGGTGGGTGCGAACCTGCTGCCGGACGCATTGCAGGCGGGCTTGCTCGAGTATGTAAACGTCTGGGGCATCATGATGATTTTGATGGGCGCAATGGCGATCATCAACATCAACCGCATACGCAAAAAATATGAAGACCGCGATTTCTCCAAGCATTATGGCAGGGTGCTTTTCTATACGATACTGATTTTGGTACTCGCAGGAAATCTCCTGATGCCGATCTGCGCGTACATTTTCTAGGAGAAAGCTTATGCTGCGGGAAAGTATTTACAAACTGATCAAAAAAGCCGGGCACGGGCAAAGAGCCAGCAGAGTATATGATATTTTTATCATGGCGGCGGCGCTTTTAAGCCTGACACCGCTGATGTTTAAGGAATCGAACAAAATCCTTGAAACCATCGACGTCGTTACGGTGTATATCTTGTTTTTCGATTATATTTTCCGTTGGATGACGTACGATTATCAAAGCAAGCGCAAAGCGCCGGGGGCGTTCGTGCTCTATCCGTTCACGCCGATGGCGATCATCGACCTTGTGTCGTTGCTGCCCTCGCTCGGTATCCTCGGACAGGGTTTCCGTATTTTGCGTCTGCTGCGTATTTTCAAACTGTTCCGCTACTCGAAAAGTTTTTCCTATATCGCCAACGCCTTCAAAAAAGAAGGCAGGACGCTGTGGTCGGTGGTGCTCATTGCGGTATTCTATATCTTTGTATCCGCGCTGATGATGTTTACCAACGAGCCGCAGACGTTCGATTCCTTTTTTGACGCTCTTTATTGGGCGACGACGGCGCTCACAACAGTCGGCTATGGCGACATCTATCCGGTCACCGAGCTTGGCAAATTCATCAGTATGGTCTCGTCGCTGTTCGGCATCGCGGTCATTGCGCTTCCGGCCGGTATCATCACCGCCAGCTTTGTAGAGGAGATCAATCTCGATAAAGCGCGCAGGGCAAAGGAACTGGAAGCGGAAGGAAAAGACCCGGACGAAGTGGATAACACCTCCTCCCTTGAGCGTATTTTAGGAGACGAAGAAAAGGAGGAAGACGCATGAAACGCTTTGATCTTGCTAATCTCGATGTAAAGTGGCGTTACCTCATCATGATGGTCATTTGCGTGGCGCTAAACGAGGTACTTTACCTTCTTGCGCAGGCCTTCGGGCTCCCTTTGTGGCTCGATCTTCCGGGCACTGCCTTAGCGGCGCTTGCGCTGGAGCCTGCGGCAGGTCTTTTGGTGGGGCTGATGAACGACTTTTTCATCGCGGTCACGTCGCTTGATGCAAGCGCCATCCTGTATTACGCCGCCAGCGCGGCGGTCGCGCTCATCGTGGGCATCAATATGCGCAGGGAGGATAAACCCTTGCGCCGGCGCATACTCACAACGATCCTGTATGTCATCATCGCCACAACGGTGATCGCTTCACTGCTCACGCTTTTGCGTAACGGCGGTGTCCCTGCGGATAACGTGTGGGAGATGCGCTTTTACAATGCTGCGCTTGCGTGGGATTGGTCAAACGTCGCGGCATGCTTTTTCGCCACGTTTTTGGTCAAGGTGTTCGATGCGTTCGCTACGGCGGGAATCGTTGCGCTGTTTTACCGTTTTATGCCAAAAGCGCTCAAAAACCCTTTGCAATTGTACAAGGTATAGATCGATCCGGTTTGATCATAATAACGATCCTTTCAAAAACAGCAGAAATTATCATGCTGTTTTTTTCTTGCTTTGGTAAACTGAAAAAACCAAACAAGGAGGGAAATAGCATGATATCGATACAGACACGAACGGCAGAACTTGCAGGTACCAACTACGAGATCGGTTACCAGTTGGGTAGTATAACGGCAGGAATACCGCCGCTCAAGGCGGCGCATACGCAGGCAATGCCCGGTTTTTCACGGGAAAAGACAGAGGAAGCAAAAAAACTGTTTGACCAGTGGTGTCCGGGACTCACAGAGGAACTGACAGGCTTTGCCGATGCACTTCATGTGTCGAGCGAACAGGTCTTTTATTATGGCATGACCTACCTGATCCCGCAGTGCAGCCACATCGCGCTGCTTCCCGGCTCGACTGCGGAGGGCAAGCCGCTGCTCGCCCGCAACTATGAATTCAATCACAATATGGAGGATTTCTGCCTGGTAAAAACATCCGCCAAGGGCAAATATACCCACATGGGTACAAGCGTGCTTCAGTTCGGCCGCGATGACGGCTTCAACGAGCACGGCCTCGCGGTCACCATGAGTTCCTGTGGTTTTCCGGTGGGGCCTATGTCCTATATGCGCGCCCCCAAGTTAAGAGGCCTGCAATTTTGGGCGGTGATCCGCGCGTTGCTGGAAAACTGTAAGGACGTGCAGGAAGCGCTTTCCTACTTAAAAGAAATACCCATCGCCTATAATGTCAACATGATCCTGCTCGACCGGGCGGGCAACGCCGCACTGGTAGAGACGCTGGACGGACGATACGCGGTCAAACAGATCGACGGCGCGTCAAAAGAACAGGCGCTGTGGGCGACAAACCATCCCGTTCTGCCCGAGCTTGTGCCATACGAGCCAAAGGCGCTGGTGCATTCTGCCTGCCGCTGCGAGTGGATCGGGCAACAGGTAAAATCCACTGCAAAGTTTTCAAAGGAGCAGTTAAAAAATATGCTGCTGTCAAAATATCCGGACGGCCTGTGCTGTCACTATTATGAGGAGTATTTCGGCACGACAAAAAGCATGGTCATCTCCCCCGCAGACGGGACGGTCGAGCTTTGCTGGGGCGGCAGGGAGCAAAATGGCTGGAATACGTATGATATAATGGAACCGCTGGGAAGTACGATGCGCGAGATCGGCATCACGCCCAAGCATGCAGACCCGAAGATATATAAGGAACAACCGATCAAATGACCCTGAAAGGAGTAGAAAGTGGATTACCGGAAGGCACTGGAGCAAGCCGTTATATATATTGAAAGTAATCTAGGCGATAGCATCAAAGTAGAAGATGTTGCGAGCGCCGCCGGGTATTCCTACTATCACTTAAACAGGCAGTTCATCGCCGTACTGGGTGAGAGCGTCGGCGGATATATCAGGAAGCGGCGTCTGGCCGACGCCGCAAAAAACCTGATCTATACAGACCGTAAAATCATTGATATCGCGATGGAGAACGGGTTTGAGTCCGCAGAAGCGTTCAGCCGTGCGTTCAAGGCGGTGTATCTGATAAATCCGCAGACCTATCGCAGCAACAGGCTGGATGCGTATGTCGGGGCAAAGGAACGGCTGGATACGGGGCTGCTCGACCATCTGGCCCGCAATGTCACGGTGCATCCGCGGGTCGTAGAGATGCCGCCCGTCAAAGTGGCGGGTATCCGCGGGGAGACTACCCTGCGCGACAACCGGCTCCCGGATCTGTGGCAGGATTTTTTTAAGGTCAGCCCACAGATTCCCAATCAAAAGAAAAATGCGTTAAGCTTTGGTATCTGTGAAGCATGCCACGAAAACACACTGTACAGCATGACCGACGAGGTGCGTTTCACAGAGGTTGTGGGTGCGGAGGTAGGGTCGTTTGACGGACTGCCGGATGTCTTTGTAAAAAAAGAGCTTCCGGGCGGGCGCTATGCGGTATTTACGCACAAAGGTACGCTGCGACTGCTGCCGCAGACGTTTGCCTACATCTGGGGCACATGGTTTTTGACCACAAAGCAGGAGCTCGACTGGCGGGAAGATTTTGAACTGTATGACGAGCGCTTTTTGGGGTACGATCATCCGGATTCACAAATCGACGTATATATACCGGTCCGATAAAATTCTCAACTCTTAACACATTTTGGCCTGCACGGATGCTATAATAGAAAGAAAACCTATCCGGAGATCGATTTGGCAGGAATATTAGAGCAACTGAACGACAAACAAAGAGAAGCGGTACAGGCGACAGAGGGCTATGTGCGCGTCATTGCGGGAGCCGACAGCGGTAAAACGCGGACGCTTACTTCGCGTTACGTTTATCTGGTGGAAGAGCTGGGCGTGTCCCCCGGAAAAATCATGTCCGTCACCTTCACCAACAAAGCGGCGGGCGAGATGAAAAGCCGCATCCGCAAAATGCTTGGAGATGTGGATACGGGCTTCATCAGCACCTTCCATGGCTTTTGCCTGCAGGTGCTCAAGGAGGATATCCATCGGCTGAATTATCCGCAGTCCTTTTCGATCATGGACGAAGTAGATCAAAAAAGCCTGCTCGAGGAGATATACCACGAGCTCGGCCTCAACCTGCGCGACTATACCTTCCGCGATATGCTCAAGGTGATCGACGTATTCAAAGCGCCGTATGCGTATGTCGGACAGGTCACAGAGCCGGATGAAAGGAAAGCGATCCAATATTTTTCCAGCTTCACGCGCGACATGAAGGATCGCATTCTGGGGAAATACGTTCAAAAACAACGCCGCAACTTTATGCTCGATTTTGATGACATCATCAATTATACGCTGTACCTGTTTACCCGTTATGCGGACGTTCTACAAAAATGGCAGCAGCGCCTGCAGTACATTCAGGTGGACGAATTTCAGGATGTGGACGCAAAGCAGGCGCAGCTCGTGTATATGCTCTCTAAGGAATACGGAAATCTGTTCGTGGTGGGCGATCCGGATCAGACGATCTATTCATGGCGCGGCGCGGACGTTCACATTATCCTCGATTTCGACAAAGAGTTCCCGTCAGCCAAAACGGTCTACCTCAATACAAATTACCGTTCCACCCCGCAGATCCTCGGGGTGAGCAACGACCTGATCTCCAAAAATACGGCGCGGCTGAAAAACGTGCTGTGCGCTGTGCGTGAGGATGGCGCAAAAGTGTATTACAAGCATACAAACTCTACTGTTGCGGAAGCCGCTTATGTCGCGCGTACGATCCGTTTTCTGATGGAAAGCGGGGTCAAGCCCTATCATATCGCGGTGCTTTACCGCGCACACTATGTGTCCCGCAGCCTGGAGGAAGCGTTCGTCAAAGAAGATATCCCCTACTCCCTTTTCAACGGCGTGGAATTTTATAATCGCAAAGAGATCAAGGATGTCCTTTGTTATCTGCGTATGCCGCTTGCCTTTGACGATATCTCCTTCCTGCGTACGATCAATACGCCCCGCAGAGAGATCGGCCGCACACGCCTTAATTTTCTGACAGAATACGCGGAAAACAATAATGTGAAGCTTTACGATGCGCTGAAAGATAATCTTACGCACGAGAAGATAAAAAACACGAAGGCACGACGTTATGTGGAAGTGATCGAACATTACGCAGAGCTTGCGGACAACATAAGCGTTTCAGATTTTGCAGACGGCCTTCTGCGGGAGTCCGGCTACGAAGAAATGCTGATGAAAAATGCGGATCAAAACCGCATCGACAATGTCAGTGAATTAAAAAACGCGATCCAGCAGTACGAATCGACCGCGGGCGAAAAGGTGTCGCTGGGCGATTACCTGAGCAAAATTTCCTTGTTTACCAATCTGGATGTGATCGAAAAGCGCGAAAGCGTAAAACTAATGACCGTGCATACGGCAAAAGGGTTGGAATATCCATATGTCTTTGTGGTCAGCCTAAATGAAGGGATCTTTCCTTCCAGCCGTGTACGCAGCAGGCAGGAGATGGAGGAGGAGCGCAGGCTTTGCTATGTGGCCTTTACCCGCGCCAAAGACAGCCTCTTTATCGTGGATGCCGAAGGACGCAACAACGACAGCAGCTATCGTTACCCCTCCCGCTTTATTTTCAATGTAGATTTTGACAAGCTCGAGATCGATGGCATACCAGATGAGCAATTCCTTGCCCAAGCGAAAGCCTATATCGGGAATTTGGAAAAAAGACTCAATAGCCCGCAACTATCTTTTCGAGCCGGCGACAGGGTGACACACCCTGTCTTTGGCAATGGGGTCGTCGTGCGTGAAACGGATAAAAGCTACGAAATCGAATTCGAAACGATAACAGGGCACCGGGATATCGATAAGCAGTACGGGAAACTCAGGAAGCTGTAAATACAAGGAAAGCCTTGCCGCCGGGTTGGTTTGTTTTTTACTGTGAAATCGGTTTAAAATAAATCAACAGTTTTTTTAAAATAAATGAAAAATGAAAAAGGAATAAAGGAAGCCCTATAGAATATATTAAATACGGCTAAATTTTTAAAACGATATTTGCAAGCATTTGCAAAACACAGAAAGGCGAGGTTTTTATGATGAATATTGATTTGAGTCAATACGGAATTACAGGGGTAAAAGAGATTGTTCGCAATCCTTCTTACGAGAATTTGTTCGAGGAAGAAACCAAATCGACCCTCGAAGGGTTTGAAAAGGGTCAGGAAAGTGAGCTTGGCGCGGTAAACGTTATGACCGGTATTTATACGGGGCGTTCACCCAAAGACAAGTTCATTGTCATGGACGATACTTCAAGGGACACGGTTTGGTGGACTTCTGAAGAGCAGGTCAATGACAATCGCCCGCTCAGTGAGCAGGCATGGGAAACGGCAAGAAAAATCGCGATGGAAGAGCTTTCCGGCAAAAGACTTTTTGTTGTCGATGCATTCTGTGGCGCCAATAAAGACACACGCATGTCGATCCGTTTCATTATGGAGGTTGCGTGGCAGGCGCATTTTGTTACGAATATGTTCATCACGCCTACGGCTGAAGAATTGAAAGACTTTAAGCCGGATTTCGTTGTATATAACGCGTCCAAGGCAAAAGTCGACAACTATAAAGAGCTGGGCCTGAATTCCGAAACCGGAATCCTGTTCAACCTCACCAGCCGCGAGCAGGTCATCCTGAATTCCTGGTACGGCGGTGAGATGAAAAAAGGTATGTTCTCCATGATGAACTACTATCTGCCACTCAAGGGTATCGCGTCGATGCATTGCTCGGCAAACACCGACTTGAACGGCGAAAACACTGCCATCTTCTTCGGACTTTCCGGCACAGGTAAGACTACGCTCTCGACAGACCCGAAGCGTCTTCTCATCGGGGACGACGAGCATGGCTGGGACGACAAGGGCATCTTCAATTTTGAAGGCGGCTGCTACGCAAAAGTAATCGATCTCGACAAAGAATCCGAGCCGGACATCTACAACGCAATCAAGCGCGACGCTCTTCTGGAGAATGTTACGCTGGACGCAAATGGCAAGATCGATTTCACTGATAAGAGCGTGACGGAGAATACGCGCGTGTCCTACCCGATCGACCACATTACAAACATTGTAAAGCCGGTTTCAGCAGCTCCGGCAGCGAAGGATATCATCTTCCTGTCTGCAGATGCTTTCGGCGTTCTTCCTCCGGTATCGATCTTAACGCCGGAACAAATGCAGTATTATTTCTTGTCCGGATTTACGGCAAAACTGGCTGGGACGGAAAGAGGGATCACAGAGCCGACGCCGACTTTCTCGGCATGTTTCGGAAAGGCCTTTTTAGAGCTGCATCCGACCAAGTACGCAGAAGAGCTTGTTAAGAGGGCAAAACAGAACAACTCAAAAGCGTATCTTGTGAACACGGGCTGGAACGGTTCCGGAAAGCGTATCTCCATTCGTGACACCCGCGGCATCATCGATGCGATCCTTGACGGTTCCATCGAAAAGGCTTCGACTAAAATGCTGCCGTACTTCAATGTCGCGATCCCGACAGAACTGCCGGGCGTAGATACAAAGATCCTTGATCCGCGCGATACCTACGCAGATGCTTCCGAGTGGGATGCAAAAGCAAAGGATCTGGCACAGCGTTTTGTGAAGAACTTCGCAAAATATGAAGGGAATGAAGCGGGGAAGGCACTGGTTTCCGCAGGCCCTCAGCTATAAGCGATCAAAATACAGAAGTTTAAAAAAGGTTGCCTTATTAAGAAGCAGCCGAAAAGCGAAAAAACAGGTAAGTACATGATGTACTTGCCTGTTTTTTATATTCCATAAAAAGAAAAAATAAAGGATAATAAAAAAAGAAAAAGTAGTTTGGAGGAACCAGAAATGAAGAAGTACATTAGAAAAGCGGATATTGCCACTTATCGCTCTTACCTTATATCGGAGGAAAAAAGCACGGCCACGATCGAAAAATATATGCGGGATATCATGAAGTTTTGTAAGTTTGCCGCGGGACACGCGATCACAAAGGAACTGACGATCGCATACAAGGCACTACTATCCACAGAACATCTGACGGCAAGCGTAAATTCCATGCTGGTAGCGACTAACGGATTCCTTCTATTTGTGGGATGCGCAGATTGTCGGGTCAAACTAGTCAAAACACAGAAAAAAATGTTTTGCAAAAATGATCAAGAACTTACAAAAGAGGAATACCTACGGCTTGTAAACGCGGCGGAGAAACATGGAAACGAGCGTATGAGCCTCATATTAAAAACACTTTGCGGGACAGGGATGCGTGTGTCCGAACTTTCGTATATTACCGCGGAGGCCGTATACGCCGGACGAGCTGAGCTTTGCCTGAAGGGAAAGACGCGCAGCGTATTTATCACAGGGAGCCTGAAAAAGCAATTGATTCGATATATCAAGAAAAAAAATATTCGATTCGGTGCAATATTTGTTACAAAAGGTGGCAAGCCGGTCAACCGTTCAAATATCTGGAGAACCATGAAAATGTTATGCGTATACGCAAAAGTAAACAAAAAGAAGGTATTCCCGCATAATTTACGCCACTTGTTCGCGAGAACATTTTACCGGGTCAGAAAAGATATCGCGAAGCTGGCGGACATCCTTGGGCATAGCAGCGTTGAAACAACGCGCATCTATCTGGTGGAAGCAGGAGAAGATCACGCACGGATTGTTGCACGAATGGGGTTGGTCGTCTGAGTAAATAAAAATACTACATAATGAATATTATGTAGTAACCTATCGTCCCAAACGGCCTAAAATATATCAATATATCATTTCTAATCCTCATTAAAACATATTTTTCCAAAAAATACAATATTAAGCAAGTTGTTTTATATACAAAATTGCCTTATACCTTCCCCAAAAGGGTGAACAAAATAAAACAAAAAACTCATTTTTGTCAAAAATTCATCTGAAATCCGATGGACTATTTTTCTTTACCCTTTTTTGTTACCTCATACAAACATATTCACTACATAATATTCATTATGTAGTTCCGAAAAGTGTTTTTTATGGGCATTCGGGTTCCGGTCCGAACCACAAATACGTCTATCTCACTACGCATAGCGAAATAGGCAGTTACAACGCCAAAACAGGTAGTTACAACATCGGCAGGGACAAAAAGATGCAGGTAGTGGTATTTGTTAAAGGGACAAGCCTGCTGGAGAGGAAATGAGGGGGATAAGTGATACATTACTTCGATGGTATTAAAAAAGGAGAGTTGCTTGATGCAGATATTGATTTGCGATGATGACACTCTGTATATGGCACAGTGTCAGTCACAGCTTCAGAAGCTTGCCGTCAAGCATAAAGTCGAAACGGAAGTGCAGCTCACCGGATCAGGAAGACAGCTTTTGTTTCTTTCCGATAATAAGCTGGCAAAGCTTGATTTGATTTATCTGGATCATCATATGCCCGGCATGAGCGGAATGGAAACAGCGCGAGAGCTAAGGGAGCGCGGGATATGGGCGGATATTGTTTTTTATACCATTGACGAGTCACAGGTACTGAATGCGTTTGATGTGGAGGCGTTGCACTTCATTGTAAAAAACAAGACCAGTGATGAGAAATTCGAACAGATATTTTTGAAAGCTGTAGAACGCAGCCGAAGACGAAATATAGAAGTGATATCGCTTTCCTGTGTGGGAGACCATAAGAATATTCCAATTCGGGATATTATGTATTTTGAGGTGATGAACCGGATCGTAACGGTCCATTTCAATGAAGGCAATAAACGAACTTTGTTTGAATTTTATTCCCCGCTATCGAAAATAGAAGAATTTTTGTTTGGAAAGGGCTTCTTAAGAATCCATAATTCCTATCTGGTTGCGGAGAAGTATGTTAACAAAAAAATAAGCAAAGAGTCGAGATGACAACAGGCGAAATTTTTCCAGTTGGGAAAAGCTATCGCAAAAATATTCAATCGTGAGAAGTGGGAAATTACAGCGTCCGCCGATACGACTATGCACGCAAAGAAAGGAGCAAGCGGGTGTATAAAAAAAAGCTGGCTGGCATGATAGCTTTATTTACAGCGCTTTTTTTATGCTGCTGCACGCTCAGCGCGTATGCGTCAGGCACGCCAGAAAACGGCGACCAGAGCAATACGGCAAGCCTTACCTGTTCGGAAGAATTTTGTGTTAATACGGACGGTGGTTGTCCCGATGGGTATTATGCAACGATCTACTTCAAGAATTGCGACCTCATGGAGATGAAATGGGATATTGCATCCGGCGTCATGCTGCGACTTGCGCATATAAAAACGCCGGTGAGAGAGCATTACATATTTGACGGATGGTATCTGGATCAAAAATGGACGATCCCTTTCCTGATTCCAGACGACCCGCGTTATAGTGAGCAAAAGGTGTACGAGGATATAACGCTGTACCCAAAATGGAAGTTGGTCGAGAACCCGGAGCCGACAACAACGCCAGAACCGACAACAACGCCAGAACCGACGGCAACGCCGGAACCGACGGCAACGCCGGAGTCGACAACAACGCCGGAGCCGACAGCGACGCCGGAGCCGACAGTAACACCGGAACCGACAGTAACACCGGAGCCGACAGTAACACCGGAGCCGACAACAACGCCGGAGCCGACAGCAACACCGGAGCCGACAGCAATGCCGGAGCCGGTTGCGGGAACCGAAAACGATCCCGGCGAAGGGCCGCCAGAAGGTCAGAGAGGAAGCGATATGCTGGAACCGGTTATGCTGTGTGTATGCAGTGTGATTGCGGCGTCTTTGATATGTGCCATTACGTCTGATTTAAGAGTGCTGCATTGGTATGAGCACAAGAAAAAAGCAAAGAGGTAACCGTCATGGAATGGATATTGATCGGCATTCTTATTATTGCGATCCTTGCCGGATCAATAATCAAAATGGTACTGCGGCGAAAGCTCAAGAACATTGATGGGATGAATGGAACGCATGTGAGCGATCAAAACAGGATCGAAGAAAATATTATTGGCAAGCTTGGCAACGATGAGAAGCATTAACAGGCGGCTACGAAGGAGAAAAGCAATATGAAAAAACGAGGAAAACTCAAAGTCGTATTATCGCTTTTGATAATGATAGCGATAATTGCGGGAAC
>NZ_JAYFPU010000184.1:0-9160 GCF_034927525.1 Christensenella sp. | reverse complement strand
GTGAGCAACCTCAAGCCGTCGGTAGTGGGTGCGTCGGGAAAAGAATGGACGGATGAAAGCGGTGCGAAGCACAGAGCGCTTGCAAGCTGTCCATATTTCACGACAGAACTCATTACGAGCACAGGGCGGGCGGCGGTGCATGCAGGAACAGAAAGCTTTGTTTCTCTCGTGATTTTAGAAGGACAGGGGGCTGTGGAAAATGGCGAAGACAGACTCTCCTTCGCGACTGGCGACAGCCTGTTTGTGTCCGCCGGAAGCGGTGCGATACAGATCAAAGGTGAATGTACGTTTATTAAAACGACGGTGTAGATAAGTGCGTCTGAGGCGCTGTTTATCGAAACCTCTATCCGCTATGCTTCCCACGGTCTGAGTTTACCGCAGTCTTTGATGGCTATTTGCATTCCGAGTCTGCGCACTTCGTTTACAAAGACATCGGAAGCAAACACCGCATCACGACTGGCGGTAACAAGTATTTCTAGGAAGCTTACTCAGAGCAAGTGTGGTTTTGGTTTAAACAGAATGTCACGATTTGATCGCGCTTGATTTTTTTTGATAATTATTGTAAAATAATAGTAACGAATTTCACAAGATTTTTAGGGGAGAACCGAATGAAATATTATCTGGGGATAGACCTCGGCGGCACAAATATCGCGGCGGGTGTGGTTGACGAAAACTACAATATTGTAGCGCGGCACAGCATTCCGACAGGTGCGCATCGTTCTTTTGAGGAGATCGTTGCAGATATGGCGCGTGCGGCAAAGGAAGTTGCGGAAAAAGCGGGGTTACCACTTTCGGCTTTCACGTCTCTTGGCGTGGGAAGTCCGAGCTGTATCAACCCAAAGACGGGGTTGCTTACATTCGCGAACAATATGGGCTGGCGCAACGTGCCCATCATAGAAGAATTGAAAAAGCACATAGACCTGCCGGTACTGGTATACAATGACGCAGATTGTGCGGCGCTTGGCGAAGCGCTCGCAGGCGCGGCAAAGGGGTATCAAAATGTGTTGATGATCACGCTCGGTACGGGTGTTGGCGGTGGCATGATCCTCGACGGCAGGATATTCAAAGGTGCGGACGGCGCGGGCTTTGAGCCGGGGCATACTGTCATCGTATATGACGGCGTGATGTGTACCTGCGGGAAAAAGGGATGTTTGGAATCCTATGGCTCTGCGACTGGTCTTATCAACCAGACAAAAGTGGCAATGCAGGCACATCCACAGTCGCTGATGCATGAATTTTGCGGTCATGACTTAAGTAAGGTAGATGGCAGGACAGCGTTTGAATCGGCCAAGCAGGGAGACAAAGCGGCGCAGGATGTGGTAGATCAATATATTTCATATGTTGCGGTAGGCATCGGAAACCTATCGACCGTACTACGGCCGGAAATCGTTATCGTGGGCGGCGGTATCTGTAACCAGAAAGAATGCCTGCTCGATCCGCTCAACGAAAAGCTGCAGGATTATGTTTTCGGCGCTTCGGATATTGGCGCACCTGAGGCAGTCGCTGCGACGCTTGGCAACGACGCGGGCATTATTGGCGCGGCACTGCTTGAAAAATGCATGGAATAGCTGTCAGTGGTGAGGAAAGGGTATAACAAAATGATTGCTTCTGAACGTAAACTATACATCATGAACTGCTTGAATAAAAAGGGGATCATCAATTTAAAAGAGATCGCCAAGGAGCTTGCCATTTCTGAAATTACCGTGCGTAGGGATTTTGAGAAGCTGGAAAAAGAAGGAAAACTAAGACGTGTGCAGGGCGGCGCGGCGCTTGAAGAGGTACTTGAAGACGCAGAGCTCACGATGAATGAACGTATCTCCATCAATATGGACGAAAAGCGTAAGGTTGCGAAATATGCCGCTGACCTTGTAAACGACGGGGATTGTGTTTTTGTGGATGCGGGTACCAGTATGGTGCCGCTTGCGGAACATTTGATGAACAAACGGATCAGGCTTGTGACGTGTAACGAGCTTGTATTGCGAAAAATGACGAATCCGGCGGCTGAAGTTATTGTCGTGGGTGGAAAGTTTTTGCCGTACTACAGCATGACAGTGGGGCCGCTCGCACAGGATGTGTTAAAACAATTCCATTTTAGCTACTCGTTTATCGGCTGCACAGGGATCGACGCACAGCAGGGCGTTGTCTATACAACGGAAACGGAAAGCATGCTGATGAAGCGGATCGCGCTTGAAAACACAGATGAATGTGTGCTGCTGATGGACGACAGCAAATTGCAGATGCGGGGCTTTTTGAAATTTGCGGAAATCGCTGATTTCAGTACAGTCGTGTGTAATGGTGCTCCGCCGGAGGGGGAAATGCCGGAAAACATTGTATTTGTTTAAATATGAAAGATGAAAAGAGCGGAAAGCCGCTCTTTTTTTATTGTGCAGGAAAACCCCGCGCTGTGCGTGGGGATCAAAAAAGCTTGTAGCTATGAGAAGAAAAACCTCCTTTTGTTAAAATGAACTTGCGGCCTGACAACTGCAAGGAAACAAAAGGAGGTTTTTAAAATGAATGATATAAAAAGCTTAGCACATACAAAATGGAACTGATGACTATATTGCGAAGGGGATCGACGTTCTTGTAATCGATCCTGTAGAAAAAGAGGCAATGGTGCCTGCGTTTGAACGGTTGAAAGATGCGGGGATTCCCGTGGTCTGTGTAGATCGTTATGTACCCGCGGAATATGAGTCCGTTGTCAAAGCGGATGATGTGAAAATTGGGAAAAAAGCGGGAGAAGCGATGGTAAAACTTTTAGGAGGGACTGGAAAAGTTGTCGAAATACAGGGGCGCCGGCTGCTTCCAATACAAACGACAGGCATATTGGCTTCGCGCAGGGCATCGAAGGATCCGATATTGAAGTAATCGCCGCGCCATACGCAGATTTTTTACAGACGAGAGGCTTGGGAGAAATGGAAGACCTGCTGCAGCGTTTCCCAAATGATAGTGATATCGATGCGATTTTCAGTCAGTCGGATGTGATGACCATGGGGATCATACAGGCCCTGAATGCGGCAGATCGTAAAATCCCAATTGTAAGCATTGATGCGCAGGAATCGGCGCTCGATGCGGTGAGCGCGGGATATATCGACGCGGTGGTGGCGTATCCGATCCCTATGCCGGCAGGCATATTTGCCGGTGTGAAAGTGATGAGTGGGGAAAACATCCCCGATTATATAGAGCTTGAATGCCCGGTCATCACAAAGAACAATGTGGAGGAGTATCAGGGCCACTCTGGATATTAAATAAAACATCAAAATTTTAAGCGAAAATGTAGGTTTTATATGCAGAAAAGGAGAATAAGAAAATGCATAATATACCGGAAGTAAAACTTGGCGTGATTGCGGTCAGCAGAGATTGTTTTGTGATCTCTCTTTCAGAGCGCAGGAGAAGCGCTGTCGTGGCAGCGTGCCGTCAGGAGTATGATATAGAAGTATTTGAGTCAAAAACGACGGTAGAAAATGAGAAGGATATGCTTCAAGCTGTTGAAGAAGTAAAGGCAGCGGGTTGTAACGCACTGCTTGTATTCCTTGGAAACTTTGGGCCGGAAACACCAGAGACGTTGATTGCAAAGAATTTCGATGGTCCCGTTATATATGCGGCGGTGGCAGAAGAAGCGGATTTAATGCAAGGACGGGGAGATGCTTATTGCGGCATGCTCAATTGTTCATACAATTTAGGACTGCGCAAACTCAAGGCGGTCATTCCGGAATATCCGGTGGGAACAGCTTTTGACATCGCAAAAATGACAGCGGAATTTATTCCTGTGGCAAGAGCGCTCATAGGTCTTGCGTCGCTGAAGGTGATCTCTTTCGGACCGCGGCCGCAGGATTTTTTCTCATGCAATGCTCCTATCAAAGGGCTATATGATCTCGGCATAGAGATTGAGGAAAACTCGGAGCTTGATCTTCTGGTGTCGTATCGGCAGCATGCAGGAGATAAGCGCATTCCAAGTATTGTTGAAAATATGACTGCAGAACTTGGAATGGAAGGGAACCAATACCCGGATCTGTTGCCGCGTATGGCACAGTATGAGCTTACGCTTATGGATTGGGCAGACGCGCACAAGGGGGCGCGCAAGTATGTGGTGTTTGCAAACAAGTGTTGGCCAGCATTTCCCACAGAATTTGGATTCGAGCATTGCTATGTCAACAGCAGGCTTGTGTCAAGGGGAGTTCCGGTGGCGTGTGAAGTGGATATTTATGGTGCTGTCAGCGAGTATATTGGCGCGTGTATTACCCAGGATGCGGTCACGCTTCTTGATATCAATAATTCTGTGCCGAAAGAAATGTTTGAAAACAGCATTGAACACAAGTATGATTACACGCTGGAGGATACCTTTATGGGGTTTCATTGTGGGAACACTCCATTTTGCAAACTTTCTAAGGGTGCTGTGAAATATCAGCTGATCCAAAACAGGTTATTGGAAAATGGTGGCCAGCCGGATATTACGCGTGGGACGTTGGAAGGCGATATTCTGCCGGGAGAAATCACCTTTTTCCGGTTGCACGCAAATGCAGACGTCTCATTGCAGGCGTATATAGCGCAGGGAGAGGTGTTACCCGTTCCAACACGGTCGTTTGGGGGAATCGGCGTGTTTGCGATTCCGCAGATGGGCCGTTTTTACAGGCATGTATTGATTAAAAAGCGGTATCCGCATCATGGCGCTGTTGCATTTGGGCATGTGGGAAAAGCGCTTTTTATGGTAATGAATTATCTCGATGTGGAAGATATTGCATTCAACCAACCTCAGGGAATGCTTTATAAGACAGAAAATCCATTTTAACGGATGAAAAGAAAACAACACCGCAGGAAAAGCAATGGATTGCTTTTCCTGCGGTGTTTGTGTATGTTCGTAAATATTGCCTTGGTTTTGGCAAGACTTTTAGCGAGAGCGCAATCAAGCGGCCAAACGCGATGAGAACTGCCAGCACCGTTGTGATGCCGGATGTTGTTTGCGGCGGCGCGGCAACCGTAGCATAATCCTCGTCATTGACTGATATTTCGTGATGCCCTAAATAATTTTATCCGGCAGTATAGTCAATGATGTGAAGGAATGAATTTGGAGTCTGGAATTTGCGATGACAAAATATTAATATGTTAAAATAAAATTAACTATTGAAATTTATATTAATTAATGATATAAATAATATAGACGTTATAAATAAATTACAATTACTCTTTAAACAAATCTAGGAGAAACAGAATGAAAGTAGGAATGAATTTATTACTATGGACAGATATGCCTACTCGAAAGCATATTCCGCTCATTCGCCAAATCAAGGAATGGGGTTTTGATGGAATTGAATTATCACTGGACGATATGGAAATACAGGATGTGGAAGAAATCGCGGCGGAGTTGAAAAAAATAGACATGGGCGCGGCGGGAATCGTCGCATTGCCTGCCACTGTAGCCGATCCGATCAACCCGGAGAAAAGGCTGCGTGATGCGGCGGTCGACTATATAAAACGGTGCATTGATAAAGCTGTCGTATTGGGGGCGAATGTCATTGCGGGGCCAATGTACCAAGGACTTGGAAGATTTACCGGAAAAGGACCGACACGGCAGGAAAAAGAATGGTGCGCGGAAACATTTGCAAAACTCGCGCCCTATGCAAAAGAAAACAATGTGGTATTGGCTGGCGAACCGATTAACCGATTCGAAACCTATTTTGTGAATACAGTCGATCAGGCGATCGAGATTGTAGATATGGTAAACCACGAAAACTTTGGAATACACGCGGATACGCACCACGGGAATCTTGAGGAACTGGATATTCAGGGAGCATGGAAAAAGGCTGGAAAACGGATAAAGCATATTCATATATCGGAAAACACCCGTGGAATACCGGGAACGGGACCTGCGGTATACCCTGAGCTTTTCCAGACCATTCGTGAAATCGGATATGACGGCTGGCTTAACATTGAAGCGTTCAACCAGAGCGTGCCGGGGCTTATTGCGCGGCTTCACCTATGGAGGCCGTTTGCAGAAAACGACGATATCATCGCAATAGAAGGTTGCAAATATATTAGAAAGTATATGTAACGAACATCACCAAGGGGAAGAGCACATGAAAAAAATATCGATTGGAAGCTGGGCATATTGTTTTGGCCCATATCAGGATCAACCGGTTCCGCTGGATGTCGTTCTGGAAAAAGTAGCAAAGCTGGGATTCGATGGGATAAGCATTGGCGGATTCCGACCGCATGGATATTGGGAGGATTACCCGGACATAGGTTCGCGAAAGGCGCTCAAAAGGAAGATTGCGGACGCAGGCATGGAGGTGCTTTGTTATACGGCATGTATTGAGCAGGCGAATCCGGTGACGGAATTTGATCAGTTTATGAGATACTTCAAAAAGACGATCCAAATGATGGTAGATTGCGAATTTCGAACGATCCGCATGGACTCGTGTATCCCGCCGATTGTTCCGAAGGGGATGGATTATGCGGAATGTAAGGAAAGAATCTTCGAATTTCTGAAAAGAATCAGTGTATACGCAGCAACGGAGGGAATTGATGTCGTTTGGGAATTTGAACCGGGGTTTATGCTGAACAAGCCAAGTGAAGTGATAGAAGTATATCAAACGGTTGACGAAAAGAATTTTTCCTTAATGTTCGACACCTGTCACGCGCAGATGTGCGCCGTAAACGCGGCACGGCAGATTGGGGAAAAGGAAATTCTGCAGGGCGGCGTTCTGGAATTCATCGGGATGGTCAGAGACATGATCGGGATCGTTCATCTCATTGATTCGGATAATACGATGCACGACAACGATACCAGCACGCACGCGCCGTTTGGGCAGGGAGTACTCGATTTTGACCGGATTATTCCAGCGCTCCTTGATAAAGCAAATTACAAAAATAACTGGTGGGAAATCGATTTGTGCTTCTGGCCGGACGCATGGGTGGTTACGGAGGATTGTAAGAAATTTGTCGATCAGCTTAACGCGAAATATTGTGGAGGAAGTCTGAAGTGAAAGGAAAGATGAAAGCCCAAGTTTTCTACGAAGCAGGGAAAATGAGGATAGAAGAAATAGATATTCCGCAAATCAGCGACAGGGAAGTTCTGATCAAGTTAAAAGCATGCGGAATTTGCGGATCGGATATTTCCTATTATTATGGGCATAGCCCGCTCGATACTCCAAACGGAAAAGGTCCGCTGGTATTGGGACATGAATTCAGCGGGGATGTCGTGGAAATGGGAAGAGAGGTAAAGCGTCTGGGACTTCTTGGTGTAGGAGACAGGGTTACATGCAATCCTGTGCAGCCGTGCAATTCGTGCGTCTACTGTAAAAAGGGTATGTTTAATCTGTGCAAACAGTCCAGGGTGCCGGGAGTCAGTGTGAACGGGGCCTTGGCTGAATATGTCAAAGTGGATTACACCAATGTCTTCAAACTTGGCAACGCGGTATTGTATGAGTATGGCGCGATGACAGAGCCGCTTGCATGCGCGACGCACGGTATTACCACCTTGGATATTGAGCTGGGGGATACGGTGGTCGTCATCGGGCCGGGCGCCATTGGCCTGATGATGGTGCAGCTTGCAAAGGCGCGCGGAGCGGGCAGAGTCGTTCTGGTCGGAATATTCGATTATCCGCTGCAGGTCGGGCTTGCGTGCGGAGCGGACGTCGTGCTTAACAGCGGTGATAAACAATCGCAGTATTACTGCGAAGATGTATCCGCGAAGATCGCGGAACTGACGAACGGCCTGATGGCGCAGAAAGTCATTGTTCCCACAAATGCGATGCCGGCTTTGCAGTCGGCGCTGGATGTTTCGTCGGGCGGTTCAACGATCGTATATTTCGGACTGCCTGGGGAAAGGGATGTTCTGGAAATACCGGTGCTGGAAGCAATACAAAGCAGCAGGACAATCAAATTTTCCTGGCTGACGGGCCAGATCTGGCCGAACGTGATCAACGCGCTGGATGCAAATATGATCGATTTAGGCCCGCTCATTACACACCGATTTTCCCTGGCTGACGCGGGGAAAGGCATTGAGTTTATGAAAGAGTCGCAGGAAGACAAAATAAAAGGGGTGATTTGCATCGGATAACTGGCGGCTATTGAAAATAGGATGAAAAATTGTTACCATGATAAATGAATATAAATGAAAATTAATGATATGTCGCGTAAGTCATGCCTATTTTTGGAAGATTGCTGACAGGAAAGTGAAACAATATGAAGAATGAGCGCAAGGTAACAATGGATGACATTGCACAAAAAGCAGGGGTCACCCAGGCAACGGTATCGCATGTTATAAACGGTACGGCAAAGATTTCGGAGACTGTGACAAAACGGGTGTTGCGGGCGGCGAAAGAGCTGGAATATGTACCGAAGAAATGGTCGAGAGTGTCGAGAGACCGCGTGAAAAAGACGATCGGTCTGCTGATTCCGGATGTTGAAAACGGATTCTACGCGGAAATCGCAAAAGGGGTTGAAACGGCCATGCGCCGGCGGGGGTTCATGACGTTTCAGTGCAATACTTTTTATAAATCAAGTTACGAAAAAAACTATATTAAAACACTGCTGCAATATAACGTTTCGGGGGTGATCGTCGGTTATCCTATGGCCAGCAGGGAAAGCTATAATATATTGCTGGAAAATCACCTTCCCACCATTATTGTCGACGATCGGCCCAAAGGGATGGAGGAGCTGTTTTCATCAGTGGAAATCAATAACCTGCTGGGGGGGCAACTCGCTGCGGAGCATCTGGAGAAGCTGGGCGGAAAACAGATATGCATCGCAAGCGAACCGGTGATCAGTTCCGCTTTGGAGCATCGTATTAACGGGTTTTGCCGCATGATGGCCGATATGGGGAAATCCATTAAAAACGAGTATATCTATATTGAAGACAGTCAGTACGGGAAGATGGAAATGGGGTATAATATCGGCGCCAAGATTTTAGTGGATGGCAGTATCGACGCAATATTTGCAACATCCGATCATGTGGCCTTTGGTATTATGAAGAGGCTCAAGGAACATAACGTCAGGTTTCCGGAAGACGTTATGATCATGGGCTATGACGATGTGAATTTTGCACACCTGATGGAACCGTCGCTGACGACAATTTCCCAGCCGATCGATAAGCTGGCGGAAAAGGGCGCGGAGTTACTGTATGAGAATATTAATAACTATGCGGCGGAAATTGAGCATATTA
>NZ_JAYFPU010000340.1:0-9773 GCF_034927525.1 Christensenella sp. | reverse complement strand
GACATTACGAGCAAGCCCCCCGCCACCATCGAGTGGGAATAGAAATTCAAAACCCGCGAATCCTTTTACAGAAAGGGTTTCGCGGGTTTTTTACTTGTCCTTGAGTACGGATTGAGTGCAAATTGCCCAATTACAATATATTTGGTATTAACTTAGACGCCAATCCGTTAGATGTATCTAATAACATTGAGGAAGTCTGTAACCTAAGTTCGGCTTCTTCTTTTTGTGTTGTAATTTCCTGAATTTCTGATTTTGCAGATTCACTGGGCAATGCTTGATACTCTTTTAAAAGATCGTTATATACATAAATCAATTGTTCCCATACAAGCAAATCATCAAGTACTTGTTGAGATTTAATTTTAAACATAATACTATCAAGTGAATTGTAGTGATAGATAAAGAGGTAGTATATTACGTATATAAGGAACTGAATATGATAGGTTCAAATATTAATCAAATTGCCAGAAAGGCTAATTCAGAGAAGTTTATTGAAAAAAAGGACAGTTGATCATGTTATTGCGTTGCTGAATTTATTGGTTACAAATATAGATGAGAAATTAAGCGGAGTGAAGTGGAATTGATTTTTCTATCCAATTTGTTGTTATGCATTTTGATTGCAAGGACTTATTATACTGGTACTTTTACTGATGGATGCACACAGTTTTGCAGGGGTAGGACACTTGTTTTTGACATGCAGAGTAAACACCGATGTATTCTGGTAATCAATCGTTATTCTGAGTGCGCATTATTTAACAATATGGATACGTAATATAACTATCCGTGGATTTATGGCAGATATGAGTTTTGTAATCACTGGCTTGTACACGTTCAAATTTTAATATATAATATTATTTATAACTTTTAACAGAAAAATTTTAATTGCGTACCATATTCGGTTCGTTTTTTTGTATAATAAAGACAGTGTTTGCGTGATGAAAGGGAATGTGTATGATTACAGGTGAGCTGAAAAATAAAGTTGATAAATTATGGGAAATGTTCTGGACGGGCGGGCTGACAAATCCGTTGGATGTGATAGAACAAATTACCTACCTGATGTTCATACGCGATCTTGATAAAACAGATGAAACCCGACAAAAAGAAAGTTCGTGGATTGGGCAGCCATACATAAGTATATTTGCAGGAAAGCAGCATTTGAAGTGGTCTGTGTTTAGGGATAAGCCTGCGGAAATAATGTACCAAACCATGCAATCTGAGGTGTTTCCTTTTATTAAGGAATTGAATGGAAACAGTGGTACCTATGCAAAATATATGTCCGATGCCATCTTTAAGGTTCCTACGCCACAGCTTTTAGGCAAGATTGTCGACTCGCTGGATGATATGTATACCTATATCGATCAACTTCCGGATAAGAAGGATGCAAGGGGCGATTTGTATGAGTACATGCTTTCCAAGCTTTCCACGGCGGGCACCAATGGTCAATTTCGGACGCCGCGCCATATCATTCGCATGATGGTGGAACTTCTGGATTTGCAGCCGGATGATGTCATTTGTGACCCGGCTTGCGGTACCAGCGGTTTTTTGGTGGCGGCGGGGGAATATTTAAAAGAGCATTACCTGAAAGAGATTTTTTACGACAAAGATGCCAAGGCGCACTATGACAGCGATATGTTCACCGGATACGACATGGACAGGACGATGCTGCGGATTGGCGCTATGAACATGATGACACACGGCATCGCCAATCCACAGATCGTGTATAAAGACAGCCTTTCCGACCAGAACGAGGATGAGGGGCAGTATACCAAAGTCATGGCGAATCCTCCATTCAAAGGGAGCCTGGACTATGACATAGTAGCGCCCGATTTGCTGAAAGTTACCAAAACGAAAAAGACGGAACTGCTTTTTCTCGCGTTATTCCTGCGAATGCTTAGGAATGGCGGGCGGTGTGCGTCCATTGTGCCGGACGGCGTACTGTTTGGTTCTTCCAAGGCGCACAAGGATATCCGCAAGGAGATTGTGGAGAACCATATGCTGGAGGCGGTGATATCAATGCCCTCCGGCGTGTTCAAGCCTTATGCGGGGGTAAGCACCGCTGTGATGGTCTTTACAAAGGCAGGAGACACAGATAAGGTGTGGTTTTACGATATGCAGAGCGACGGCTATAGCCTGGACGACAAGCGCACCCAGCTAGATAACAGCGATATCCCGGATATCGTGACGCGTTTTCATGATCTTGATGCGGAAGAAAGCCGCGAGCGGACAGAGCAGAGTTTCCTTGTGCCCAAGGATGAAATTGTGGGCAACGACTACGATCTTTCCATCAACAAATACAAGAAGAGCAACTATGTGGAGGAAGAGTATCCGCACCCGTTGGAGATTATGGCAGAGATCAACGAGCTTGAAACGGAGATTGCTGCCGGGCTGAAAGAACTGGAGGCGGTGCTGCGTGGGTAAGTGGGAGTATATCCAATTTAATGATGCAATTGATGATGTTACGAAATATGCAACGAAAATAAAAAAAGAGGAGTATCTTAACCAAGGGGATTATCAAATTATTGACCAAGGAAAAGATAGTATTGGGGGATATGTATGTAGCCCAGATGGTTTGTATGAGGATGTTCCGGTTATTGTATTTGGTGACCATACTAGAGTTTTTAAATACGTCGAGTCGCCGTTATTCATTGGGGCTGATGGAGTTAAGCTACTTAAAGTCAAACACAATGATCTTAATGTGAGATTTGTTTACTATTACTTCAAATCTCGCAGAGTTATAGATACTGGATATAATCGGCATTTTAAATGGTTAAAGGAATTTGAAATTCCTCTTCCACCAATACTAGTACAACAGCAAATTGCGGATGTGCTTGACCGCGCCAGCGCCCTCATCGAAAAGCGCAAGGCGCAGATAGAAAAGCTGGATTTGCTGGCGAAGTCGCAGTTTATTGAGATGTTTGGCGATCCGGTAACGAACCCGAAAGGGTGGGATATACGTAGGTTATCCGAGATAGCAACATCGCGACTCGGAAAAATGCTTGATACTAAACAACAAACTGGCAATTATCGTTATCCATATCTTGCTAATTTTAATGTTCAATGGTTTCGCTTTGATTTCTCTGAACTAAATGAGATGGATTTCAATGAAGCAGATAGACAAGAATTTGAGTTAAAAAAAGGCGACTTACTGGTATGTGAAGGTGGAGAAGTTGGTCGATGTGCAATATGGGAAGAAGAGGTTAAGGAATGCTATTTTCAAAAAGCATTGCACCGTATTCGGTGTAACAAAGAAATAATTATTCCGAAATATCTTAGCAGATGGTTTCAATTTCGGTCACAGTATAATAAGTTTGAAGACATTGTCGGACAGGCAACCATTGCCCACTTGCCGGGAGTGAAATTAAAGAAGTTACAAATAATGGTTCCCCCTATTTATATTCAAAACCAATTTGCCGACTTTATTCGGCAAATTGAAAAGCAACAATCTCTACTCCAACAATCCCTAACCCAACTAAAACAAAACTATAAATCCCTGATGCAAAAGTGCTTCTGGGGCGAAATATTCTAAAACAATGAGGTGACCGCCATGCGCACCAACTTTGATTTTCTGCTGAAAGACAAACAATTTGAACCCTTTGCGGAGGCGGCAGTCTCTGCGGAGCGGGTGCTGCCCATTTCGCCTGCGCTTTGCGCGATGGCCTGCCGCACGGCAATGGAGTTTGCTGTTAAGTGGATGTACAGCGTGGACGGTTCGCTGAAAATGCCGTATGAGGATAAGCTGGTCACATTGCTCAGCACAGAGGATTTCAAAGACCTGATTCCTACAGGGATGGGCGCAAAGCTCGACTATTTGCGTAAGGTGGGCAACAACGCTACACACAATCAAAAGGGCGTTAGCCGGGATCAGGCGGTTCTGGCATTGCAAAACCTGCACAGCTTTATGGATTTTATCGCCTATTGTTATAGTACAGACTATACTGAGGTGCCGTTTGATCTATCGTTGATCGACCAGCCAGAGCCAAAGACTGCGCCAGCGGAGCCGTCGGTAGTGGAAGAAGTAGATTTCCAAACGCTATTGGACGTAAACTTCCCCAAGCGCGAAAAGCTTACCGCCAAGCGTGTGAAGCAGCTTAAGCAGGGTTACACCGTCAAGCCCATGGATATGACGGAGGATCAGACTCGCGTCGCATACGTGGATGTAATGCTGCAAGATGCTGGTTGGCAGCGCGGCCCCAATTGGGTGGATGAATATCCTATCGATGAAATGCCCAACAAAGCAGGCAAGGGCTACGCAGATTATGTATTGTTTGGCGATAACGGCCTGCCGCTTGCAGTGATAGAGGCCAAGCGCACCAGTGTCAATATAGAAAAGGGCAGGCAACAGGCTGTGCTGTATGCTGATTTTCTGGAAAAGAAGTTTGGGCAGCGCCCGGTTATCTTCATGACCAACGGTTATGAGACTCGGATTTGGAATGATAAATACTATCCTGAGCGCCCGGTTTCAGGGTTCTATTCCAAGCGTGACCTGGAAAAAGAATTTAACATCATGCGCGACCGCACGCCGCTTAAGGCGGTTAAGGTCAACGACGATATATCCAACCGTTACTACCAGAAAGAAGCGATACAGGCGGTGTGTGATGCCTTTGGCAATCGCAATCGCCGCAAGGCGTTGCTTGTTATGGCGACCGGCAGCGGCAAAACGCGCACGGTTATCTCCCTGGCCGATGTACTCATTCGTCATGGATGGGTGAAGAATGTGTTGTTTTTGGCTGACCGCAGCGCATTGGTAACTCAAGCAAAGCGGGCATTCCACAACTTGATGCCAAACCTTTCCCTTTGCAATCTAACAGAGGGAAAAGAGGAAGCCAATGCCCGTGCGGTTTTCTCAACCTACCAAACCATGATGAACTGTATTGACGCTACCCGGGACGACGTGGGTGACCGCCTGTTTACACCGGGGCATTTTGATTTGATTGTTGTGGATGAGGCGCACCGCAGTATTTATAACAAATACAAAGACATCTTTACCTATTTCGATGCGCTGCTGGTGGGGCTGACAGCCACGCCCAAGGATGAAATAGACAAAAACACTTATGGAGTGTTTGATCTCGAAAGTGGAGTTCCAACTTATGGGTATGAACTTTCAGAGGCGGTAAAGGATGGATATTTGGTCGATTTTGTATCAATCGAAACCGAGTTAAAATTTATGACCAAAGGAATTGCCTATGATGAATTGCCTCCGGAGGAACAAGAGGAATATGAAAACACTTTTGCGAATGAAGAGGGCGAATTGCCGGAAAGCATAGACGCCAGTGCTTTAAATGAGTGGTTATTCAACGAGGATACGATTAAAAAAGCATTGTATGTTTTGATGGAGCATGGTCAACGTGTGGATTATGGCGAGAAGATTGGCAAGACGATTATATTTGCCAAAAATCACAACCACGCGGAGAAGATACTTGAAGTCTGGAATAAGGAGTTCCCGGATTATCCCAGCCATTACGCAAGGGTGATCGATAACTATACAAATTACGTACAAAGACTGATTGACGATTTTTCGGACAAGAAGAAATTTCCGCAGATTGCGATCTCGGTAGATATGCTGGATACGGGAATCGATGTGCCGGAGATATTGAACCTGGTGTTCTTTAAAAAGGTGATGAGCCGTGCGAAGTTCTGGCAGATGATTGGGAGGGGAACCCGTACGTGCGTTGGACTAATTGACGGTGAAGAAAAAACGCAGTTCTATATATTTGACCTGTGTGGCAACTTTGATTTCTTCCGCCTGCATGCAAAGGGACGCGAGGCGGGGACAGTAGCAACCTTGCAGGAGCGTATGTTCAATACGGTGGTAGAAATGGTTTACATGCTGCAGGAGCTGTCTTTTCAAACCGATGAACTACAACGGTATCGCAAAGAACTGGTTCAGGATTTAGTCAGACAAATAAAAGATTTACCACGCGATAATTTCGCAGTCAAACAACATTTGCGGTTTATTGACAAATATCAAATGGAATCGGACTTTGATTCGCTCACGTACGAAAACACGTTGCAGATTGGAGAACATATCGCACCACTGATATTGCCGACGGGCGGGGATGTTTCGGCAGCCCGTTTTGATATGCTGATATACCAGATTGAGCTTGCGATGCTTGCTGAGAAAAGCTGTAAAAGGGCAAAGAACGACGTGGTTCGCAAAGCAACAGACCTTTCTAAATACGGCAATATTACTGCAATCGCAGAACAGCA
This sequence comes from Christensenella sp., assembly GCF_034927525.1. Lineage (NCBI taxonomy): Bacteria > Bacillati > Bacillota > Clostridia > Christensenellales > Christensenellaceae > Christensenella > Christensenella sp. Next base: position 3,569 of record NZ_JAYFPU010000340.1, on the reverse strand, counting down.
GGACTTGATTCAACAGATACTTAGCAATGAATTGCTTGAACGTGCCGGGGTGTTGGATTACGAAGAAATTCGTACAAGGCTACGTGATTTAATCAAGTATATACCTGACGAGGAGCGTGTGCGTTATGATACTGATTTTGCAGACGATATTTTATCCATCGAATGGAATGAATCACAGCTTGCCAATGATGATCTGATCAACTATAAGAAAAAGGTAAATTTCTATATTAGGCAGCATCAGGATATACCAGCAATAGCCAAGCTAAAAGGCAATGAAGCATTGAGAAAGGACGATGTGCAGTCACTGGAGAATATTCTTTGGGGTGAACTGGGCACGAAGGAGCAATACGATGCACAATATGGAAAGACACCACTCGGAGAGCTTGTGCGATCTATTGTTGGGTTAAGTCAGAAGGCAGCAAACGATGCGTTTTCACAGTTTTTGAATGATACTGGGCTTGATAGCAGGCAGATGTATTTTGTGCGGCAGATAGTGAATTACATCGTGAGAAACGGTATGATGAAAGATTTGTCTGTGTTACAGGAGAGCCCCTTTACAGACCAGGGGAGTATCAGTGATTTGTTTGACGATGCGAAAATGTTTATGGATTTGAGAGCAGTAATAGAGGGGATTAATCAGAATGCGATGGTGGCATAAAATGTCGATGTTCACAATGCCGTATTCTATGGTAAAGTATATGAAGATGTAATGCCGAGTGGGAGTGAAAGTGTAAATGATAAATGGAATCGTATATATTTTGACAAATCCATGCCTTGATGGTTGGGTTAAAATAGGCATGACAGAGCGCAATGATATTAACGAACGATTGCAGGAGCTAAATTCTCCAGCCAATATACCGCTTTCGTATCGTTGTTATGCAATATATGAGGTCGACGAACCACAGAAGGTTGAAAAGAATATTCACGGTATTATTGACCAGATAGACAAATCATTACATGCCAGAGAGTTGTTGAGTAACGGTCGAATCCGTGAGCGAGAGTTTTTCAAAATATCTCCAGAGACCGCATATGCTGTCTTTAGTCATGTTGCGGCATTAAGAGATGATAAAGAAAACCTAAAAATTTATGCCCCAACAGAAGAACAATCTCAAGAGGAAGAAATAGCTGAGAGCAAGTCAAGGAGAGGCAATAATTCCTTCGCATTGCTAGGAATACCTATCGGTGAAGATGTTTCATTTTTATTTGATGATACTATAGTTGCTAAAGTATTGGACAATAAAAATACTCTGGGATACGAAAACGAAAGGTATACTGTAACCTCTCTGGCACGTAAGCTACTGACTGAAACCCGCAATTGGGAAGCGTATCATGTGAATGGCTGGCGATTTTTTGTTAAGGATGGTATAACATTAAGCGATCTACGTGATCGTGTGGAAAATGGGCAAACAGACGAATAGCATATAAACGGCTGGCAATATTGTATTATATAGAGGAGACAAATGATATTGGTCGGAAAAGATGTAAAAGTAATACGGGAAATGGTTTAGATAGTGATAACATTTTGATAACAGAAATTTGGCAAGCGCCAAGTAATACAGATAATAGATATAGAAAACATGGCAAAAGTCACTGAAAACTAAACCAATGTGTTTAGTAAATGAGCGTGTTTGCCGAGCGGGAGTAGAACAATATTCTATGGAAATAAAAATTGTAAAGGAAGATAAAAAGCAGTTTATAGATTTGCTCTTGCTTGCTGACGAGCAAGAATCTATGATCGACAAATATCTTGATCGTGGAGAGCTATTTGCCTTGAATGATGATGGGTTGAAAAGTATATGCGTGGTCACAGACGAAGGCTCTGATAAGTGTGAGCTTAAAAATATAGCAACATACGAAAAGTGGCATGGTATGGGATATGGCAGCAAGCTCATTCAATACATTTCAACATTCTATAAAGATAAATATAAGGCCATGATTGTCGGAACGGGCGATATTCCTTCAATCATACAGTTTTATGAAAAAAATGGCTTTGGCCGCTCCCACAGGATTCGCAACTTCTTTACAGACAACTATGACCACCTCATCTTTGAAGATGGGGTACAGCTTGTGGATATGGTTTACTTAAAAAAAGAGTTATAACGATTGCATTGATCAGGGGAAAATAGGGCTGAAAATATCATAAGGAAGGATTCGTGCTATGGATAATGAACTGAAAATCAAGATGTATACCTTTACGGTGGATTGTAAAGAGCCTTATGAATTGGCAAAGTTTTATGCGGCGTTGCTCAGGTGGGAAATACCATTCCATGATGAAGAATGGGCATGTGTAGGCGCTCCGGGAGCAGAGCAGGGAGCGTACCCCGGCATCATGTTCCAACGGAATCCAGAGTATGTACCGCCTGTGTGGCCGGAAGAACCTGAAATGCAACAGCAAATGGCACATCTGGATTTTGCCGTTAATGATTTGGAAAAAGCAGTTCAATACGCAATGACCTGCGGTGCTACAATCGCAGAGGATCAATTTTCCGATGGTTGGAGGGTCATGTTTGACCCTGCCGGACATCCTTTTTGCTTATGACAGATGAAACCAATGATGGAAAGCGACCATTTTGCGCTGTTATAAAAAGCAAAGCATATGATGAAGATGCCTGAGAAAATTGATGGGGACATGTTTGCACCGTGCGGGATGAATTGTATGGTGTGCTATAAGCACTGCAATCACAAAAAACCTTGCGCCGGATGTATTGACAGCGACGAAGGAAAACCGGAACACTGCAGGAAATGTAGGATCAAGGCTTGTGTTCAGGAAAAGGGACTTACATATTGTTTTGTGTGCGAGGAATATCCGTGTGGCGCGATCAAAAGGCTGGAAAAAAGCTATACTGCGAGATATGGCGTCAGTCTGATGGAAAACAGCGCTATTGTAAAAGAAAAAGGTCTGGAGCATTTTCAGGAATTACAGCGCGAAGAATATATCTGTCCGGTATGCGGAGGAGTGTTATCTCTTCACGATGGGGCATGCAGGGAATGTCATACAAAAAAACGAGATAAATAGAGGGCTTTGCAAAACAACGAGCAATTAATATTCGTATCATGGCGAATATTAATTGCTTTTTGGATTTAATTGTACGGTTTTATATTGCGGTTCCTTTGGTAATTTAGTATGATACCTATATGAGTTTTTATACTTATATATTCTAATTGTAGGAGGTATCATATGGAAAAGTTCTTTAAACTCAAAGAGAATGGCACAAAACCTTCAACCGAAGTAATAGCCGGCTTTACAACGTTCTTTGCGATGTCTTACATCATCTTTGTAAACCCGAGTATTCTTTCGGCGACAGGCATGCCTTCACAGGCGGTATTCTTGGCAACAATCATTGCGGCGGCGATCGGCACGCTCGTAATGGGACTGTTTGCAAACGTACCGTACGCACAAGCTCCGGGCATGGGCTTAAACGCGTTCTTTACCTATACGGTATGTTTCGCACTTGGCTTCACCTGGCAGCAGGCGCTTGCAATGGTATTCATTTGCGGTATCGTAAACATTCTGATTACGGTTACCAAGCTCAGAAAAGCAATCATCAAATCTATTCCTGAATCCTTGC
>NZ_JAYFPU010000002.1:0-3135 GCF_034927525.1 Christensenella sp. | reverse complement strand
CTCCTACATAATACGACTGAATGCCCAAATGATTAAAGCGTTTACAAATTGCCTGCAGGGAAAGGAGGACACGTCCCACACCCACAAAGAATACCCTCTTTGCCCATATAATGTTATTTATTAATTTTTCCGTTTTTCGATTGTCGATTTTTGATAATGCTAAACTGCATTCATCAACAATTTGCTTTTGAATAGATGTATATTGCATAATAAATTTCCTCAGTTGTTCATTGTTCTTTATTCGGGAACGATTGCCATCGTGGGCGCAAAGACAACCTTGGCACCGAGATCTGACAAAATATTCCGGTCTTCCGGTGAACATTTGTCATCTGTCACGATCAGGTCGATGTTGGAAATCTCGCAGACTTTGTAAAAGCAGTTCTTGTTCAGCTTATTATGGTCACAAAGCAATATCACCTTGTTTGCACTCTGAATAATTTTTTGCTTTACCATAGCCCTTGAGGTATCCGAGGTCATGGTAATTGTCACACCGCCTGAGGTCAGACCGTTGGCGGACATTAGATAGCAATCGGGACGGATGCTGTCGTAATATTCCAAAGTTCGTGCAGAATCAAATGTATCCGACGTAATGTTGTAGGTGCCGCCGGGCATAGACAGGTATATGTGAGGATTCTTGGAAATCGCCTCCGCATTTAGCAGCGAATTCGTCACGATATTGATGTCAAAAGAGAGTGTGGCAATTCGCTTTGCAAGGGCAAGACAGGTAGAACCCATATCAAGAACAACAGACTGGTTTGGCTTAAGAATATTCTCTGCGACATAATCCGCAATGGCTTCTTTTTCTTCATAAGCATATTCCAGGTGCTCGGACATTGGAATGCAGCCGTAGGTATCATCCAGTGTGGTAGCTCCACCGAACACACGCTTAATCAGCTTTAATTGGCTTAATTCGCGCAGATCGTTGCGGACCGTGGCTTCGCTGCAACCAAGCTTTTCGCATAATTCTTTATTGCTCATGGATTTATGCTTCAAAAGCAGGAATAAAATCCTGTTTTGTCGAATGCCTTTCTTTGAAAATGCGTAATCCTGTAATCCCAATTTTGTCGCTTTATTGTTATACTCGTCCACTTTTTTATACTCCTGAACACTATTTTAATGGAATATATACACTTGTATTCTATGCTTATTTTATCGAAATCTGCACATAGTGTCAAGAAATAAACGCCTAATCGATAAAAATTTTACTGATTTTATTTTGTTTTGCGCCTATATACAAAAAAACAAATTGCAGAAATATCTATTGCAGGCAGGTCTGATTTGGAGAGCAAGACCATATCATACCATGCGCTGCAAAAGTTTTTTTTAGTCGCTTAATCGTGCGCGAAGCCAGTCTGCGCCTGCTTTGGTCGCTCGTTCGGGGTTGTATTCGTGTGGTGACAGCAACTCAAGCGTGATGTAGCCCTTATAGTCGATTTTGTCGAGCGCATCAATGACATGGTCAAGGTCCATTGTTCCTTCGCCAGGCACAAGATGCTCTTTGGGTTTTTCCACGTAGCAATCACTAAAGTGGATATGCCGCAGATCTTCAACACCAATGTTTTTGATAGCGGTATCGATGTCTTCACTGCAGTATATCAGGCATAGGGTGTCGATCATGCCTTTCAGGTTGGGGGAATCGACTTGCTTTACCATTTTTTCAACGTCGGCGCTGCTGTTCAGTATTGTACACAGTCTGTGAGCGGATTCCATGACAATCGTAATGCCGTATCCCTCTGCGATTCTGCTTAGGTAGGTAAGTGATTCCAAGGAACGCTGCCAAACGATGTCCCTATTTTCGTCCAACAGCGCATAGCCTGCGTGAAACTGTACCGTGGGTGACTCCAGCTCGTGTGCACACTGCAATACCTTCACATAAGTTTCGATACTGCGTTTGCGCGCAAAAGGATTAGTGGCCGCAATGTTGATCGGATACTTCACCTGCTCGGGCGTCAGGCAGATGGGAAACATATTCCTTTTCTTCAGTTGGTTTTTCATAGCGGCGACTTCGGGCAGCTTCACATCATCAATATGGAAATGCGGTTCGCAGCAGTATAATTCAATTGCGTTTGCTCCGAGTTTTTGCATGGAAGCGAGTGTATACTGCGTAGAATGTTTGTAGTACGGGTAGTTGGACAAAGCCAGTTGAGATTTTTTCATTACAATTTCCTCCTTATTAATGCTTTGGATGTGGTATAATTAGCGGTTTTTGCTTAAAAACCGGTTGACCTCGTCGCTTGATGGAACAGAAAGCTGCCCGCCATAACGCGATACGCAAATGGCGCCTGCAGCGTTCGCTCTTTGGATGGCTTCATCCATGGGCCTGCCGCTTGCGAGGCTGATGGCAAGTTCGGCGGTAAACGAATCGCCTGCGGCGGTAGAGTCCACTGCATTTACCGGATAAGGCAGATACAGCTTGCCAAGCTGGCCGTCGTAATAGTAAGCCCCCCTGCTGCCCAGTTTCAATATGACATATTCAGCGTTTGATTTTTGCAGCAGTCGCTTGGCGGCTGCAAGGGCATCGCTTTCATTATGGATATGGATGCCTGTTAACCCTTCCGTTTCGTCTTCGTTGGGGGAAATGATGTAGATACCCTTTAGCCTGTCAAGGGAAATGCTCTTGGGCGGGCCGGGGTCGAGTATTACCGGAATGTTCTTTTTTGCCGCTATTTCATAGGTGTGGTATACAGTATCAAGAGGCATTTCAAGTTGCATCACTACCATATCGAATTGCTCATTTTGTAAAGCGTTTTCTACGAGAGCGGGCAACACGGCAGAATTTGCTCCTAACACGTTTGCTCCGATATACGTGCCGTTTTTGCGCATGAGCATAACGGATTGCCCTGTCTGCAGGCAATCGTCTACGCGGATATAGTCCGTATTGACGCCTGCTTCCTTCAGTCCGGCTATCTGGCTGTGGCCGTAATCATCGTTGCCCACGCAGCCTGCCATATAGGAATATGCACCCATTAACGCAAGAGCCCTTGCCTGATTTGCGCCCTTGCCACCGTTTGCAGTAGTATAGTGCTTATACACAATGCCGTTGTCGTTGACGCCTTCCTCCAGCACGTCCTGATAGATGGTGTCGTAATTGATGCTTCCGACAACTAATATCTTTGGTTTGACCATCAATAAAGG
>NZ_JAYFPU010000064.1:0-22674 GCF_034927525.1 Christensenella sp. | reverse complement strand
GACGATAACTATACCTTGCAGGATGTGGAAAAGGCAAACCTGTACGAGGATATGTTCGATTACGATCAGGTGCCGAAAATCACGTTCAACCACAGGACAGTGCCCATGCACTTTCCGGAGGACATCTGGATCACGGATACGACATTTCGTGACGGACAGCAGGCGCGTACGCCGTTTTCGGTCAAGGAGGTCGTAGACCTTTATAAATTGCTACACAAGCTTTCGGGGCCAAAGGGCATCATCCGCCAGAGCGAGTTTTTCGTATATACGGACAAAGACCGCAAGGCGCTTGAAGAATGTATGGCGCTCGGTTACGAATTCCCAGAGATCACAACGTGGATACGTGCCAATAAAAAAGATTTTGCGATGGCAAAGGACATGGGCATCCGCGAAACGGGTATCCTCGTTTCCTGCTCGGACTACCATATTTTCAATAAGATGGGCCTGACGAGGGGGCAGGCGCTCGACAAATATCTTGGCGTGGTCAAAGACGCGCTCGATATGGGCATCGTTCCGCGCTGCCACTTTGAGGATATCACGCGCGCCGATTTTTACGGGTTTGTCGTACCGTTCGCGCGGGCGCTGATGGAGCTGCGCGAGCAAACAGGTATCCCGATCAAGATCAGGATGTGCGACACGCTTGGCTACGGCGTGACCTATCCGGGCGCGTCATTGCCAAGAAGCGTGCAGGGCATCGTCTACGGGTTGCGCTTTTACGCAAATGTTCCGTCCTCGCTTCTCGAATGGCACGGGCATAACGATTTTTATAAGGTCGTGTGCAACGCGTCGACAGCATGGCTTTACGGTGCGTCGTCCGTCAATTGTTCGATGCTCGGCATCGGGGAGCGGACAGGCAACTGCCCGATCGAGGCGATGGCAATTGAATACGTACAGCTCAAAGGAACGCAGGACGGCATGGATCTGCGGGCGATCACCGAGATCGCGGACTACTTCGAGAAAGAGCTGAAATATGACATCCATCCGCGTACGCCGTTTGTGGGCAGGAACTTCAACTCCACCCGCGCGGGCATCCATGCGGACGGACTTTTGAAGGACGAGCAGATCTATAATATCTTCAATACAGATAAGATCCTCGGCCGTCCGGTCGCAGTCGTGATCGGTGAGCATTCCGGCCTTGCGGGCATTGCGCACTGGATAAACGCGCATTTCAAGCTGGACGGAGACCAGAAGATCGACAAGAAGTCCACTCTGGTGCAAAAGATCAAAGACGAGGTCGACAGGCAATATGCGGAGGGACGCACCACGTCGTTTGGCGACAACGAGCTGGAGATCATCGTCAAGGGCGCGGATTACAAGGCGTATGTGGCGTTGTGCGCACACCGGGCAGAGATATAAAAGAAGTGATTGAATAAAAAGAGCCCTGCTAATGGCGGGGCTTTTTGTTTACAGATCGATCCCTCAAACATGTACAACGAATTTATTGAACGTACAACGCAAATCGTGTTATAATATCCCTAATTATTGTTTTCTTGGAGGTTGTCATGGAAAGAGATTTAAAACTGGAAATCCTGGATATTTTGGAAGATAACGCAAAAACAACGGCAGAAGAGATTGCCATGATGTTAGACGCCCCCGCCGCCGTGGTACAGAAAACGATTGACGAGCTGGAAGAACAGCAGGCCATTGTGAAATACAGCGCGCTCATAAACCGCGAGATCGTTTCTGACGAAGAAGACGCGGAAGCGCTCATAGAAGTGGAAGTAACGCCGCAGCGCGATTATGGATACGACGACCTCGCAAAGCGGATATACCGTTTTGAGGAGGTGCGCGCGGTGTACCTGATGGCAGGGACATATGACTTATGTGTTCGCATCAAAAGCCGCAGCATGAAAGATATTTCAAAATTTGTATTTGAAAAGCTGGCGGTCATCGACGGGGTCACGCGTACGGTAACGGTGTTCATTATGCGCAAGTATAAGGAGCAGGGCGTTATTTTGGTGGGCGACGAAACGGATGAAAGATTGGTGGTCACCCCGTGAGAAATTTTATAGCGAAAACTGTAGAAGAAATGCCGCCGTCCGGAATCAGGAAGTTTTTTGATATTGCAAGCGAAATGAAGGACATCATCTCACTTTCGGTCGGCGAGCCAGATTTTGTAACGCCGTGGAACGTGCGCGAAGCGGCAATATCGTCCATCGAACGCGGCTATACGCATTATACGTCAAACCATGGCAATCCGGCGCTCAGGAAGCTGATCGCGCGGTATCTTGACAGCCGGTATGACACGCAATACGACTGGAAGTCGCAGACGATCGTGACGGTAGGGGCGAGCGAGGCGCTCGACCTTGCGTTTCGTTCGGTCATCGAGCCGGGCGACGAGATACTCGTTCCCGCGCCCTCGTATGTTTCCTATATGCCCGGTGTGACGTTTGCGGGCGGTGTTGCGATTCCTATCGAGACGAAGGAATGCGACGCGTTCATCGTAACGCCGCAGGCGTTAGAGAGCGCGGTCACAAATAAAACGAAGGCGATCATCCTGCCATATCCCAATAACCCGACGGGCGCGATCATGACTGAAGAACAGCTTAAGGCGATCGCAGGCATCATTGAAAAGCACGATCTGTTCGTCATCTCGGACGAGATATATTCGGAGCTTACCTACGGGCAGCGGCATTGTTCTATTGCGTCCTTGCCGAACATGTATGCGCGTACAGTGGTAATCAACGGTTTTTCCAAAGCGTTTGCAATGACGGGCTTCCGCCTAGGTTATGCCGCAGGGCCGGAGGATATGATCGCGGCTATGGTCAAGATACATCAATATTTTATGCTGTGTGCGCCCACCGCCAGCCAGCACGCGGGCGAGGAAGCGCTGCGGCATGAGATGGATACGGAATTTGCGCAGGTCGGCAAAATGGTCGCGGATTACAACCGCCGCCGGACATTTGTATATAATTCGTTCAAAAAGATGGAGCTTTCGTGCTTTGAGCCGAAGGGCGCGTTTTACGTATTCCCCAATATTTCTGGAATGGGCATGACGTCGGAGGAGTTTTGTCACAAGCTGATCGCGCAAAAGCATGTGGCGTGCGTGCCGGGGACGGCGTTTGGCGCGGCGGGCGAAGGCTTTATGCGCTGCTCGTATGCGTCGTCAATGGAGAACTTAAAAGAGGCAATGAAGAGAATAGCGGAGTTTGTGAAAGAATGCAGAAAATAAAACTATTGGCAATGGATATCGACGGGACGCTTGTAAAGGACGCTTATTCGGATACGTCGGATGTTGACGCGGACGCGGTACGCAGGGCGCAGGAAGCAGGCGTGAAGGTGACGCTCGCCACAGGCAGGCTCTTTAACTTGACGCGGCGGTGGCTCGATATGTTCGATATCACAGAGCCGGTCATCTCCATCAACGGCGCGGACATCCGCTCCTTTGAAAAGACCTACTACATGGACGATATTCCGGTCGAGAATGTAAAGGAAGTTTTTGAATGCTTCCGCGATACGCCGCTCAGCCGGTATATCTCGGCGGACAACCTGATCTACCATACAAAAGGAGATTCGTTCCCAACGCTCAAGGAACGGTGGGATTTTGGCTACATGGGCGACTGCCCGGCGTATATCGGGGAAAACGACAAAGAAGTGTTCGATGCGCTGCAGGGGAAGCAGATCCAGAAAGTGTTGATCTGGGCGCGCGAAGATAAGGATATCGCGACGCTGCACGAAATGGCGGAGCAATTCAGGGACAAATTTTCAGTCGTACGAGGCGACCATGCGAATCTGGAATTCAATAGCTGCAGTACATCCAAAGGAAGCGGGCTCAAAAAGCTGGCCGATTTTTATGGGTTTGATCTTTCAGAAACGATGGCGATCGGCGATAGCGGCAATGATGTGGACATCATCAGGACGGCAGGGGTCGGCGTAGCGATGGGCAATTCCATGAAAGAGGCGATGGACGTTGCGGATTATGTGACGGCGGATGTGCTTTCCGGGGGCGTGGCCCAGGCGATCGACAAGTTTGTTTTTGGAGCGTAGAAAGAAATGGCGATACATGTCGTGCTGCTAGAGCCGGAAATACCGCAAAATACAGGAAATATATCACGTACGTGTGTCGTTACGGGCAGCGTACTGCACATCATCGGGCCGATGGGTTTTTCGCTCAGTGAAAAGCAGGTAAAGCGTGCGGGGCTCGATTACTGGAAAGACCTCGAGCTGCATATGTACGACAGCTTAGAAGAGTTCTACGCACAAAACCCGGCGGCGGAATGCTGGTATTTTTCGTCTAAGACATCTCGAAACTTTAATGAAGCGAGCTATGGCGGGGACTGTTATTTGATGTTCGGAAAAGAAACGAAGGGTCTTCCCAAAGAGCTGCTTGATCAGCATCGCGACCACGCGGTGCGCATTCCCATGCAGGAGGGGCAGCGGTGCCTAAATCTTTCGAACGCAGTATGTGTGGGCGTGTATGAAGCGTTGCGCCAAAATGATTATTTTTGTATGAAATAGGGTTAAACCCTTGGAATAAAAGTTTTTACGCTTGAAGTATTGGGGGATAGGTATGGATTTTTGGGGTATCATGATGCTTGTCGGCGGGCTGGGGCTCTTTTTGTACGGCATGAAGTTGATGTCGGACGGGCTGGAGGCAGCAGCCGGCGATAAGCTGAGGACAGGGCTTGAGCGCATGACCAAAAACCGTTTTGGTGCGCTTGGACTGGGCGCGGGGGTGACAGCCGTCATCCAGAGTTCGTCCGCGACGACAGTCATGGTCGTGGGTTTTGTAAACGCAGGGCTGATGTCGCTGATTCAGGCGATCAACGTGGGCATCGGCGCGAATATCGGTACGACCATCACGGCGCAGATCGTAGCACTTAAGGTAACGGAATTTGCACCGATCGTACTGTTTGCCGGCGTGCTGATGATGCTGTTCATCAAGAAACGCAAGATACGCAGGATCGGCGAGATCATCGGCGGATTGGGCATCCTGATGTTCGGCATGGAGATCATGTCGGGCGCGGTAGCGCCGCTGCGCGAATACCAGCCGTTCATCGATATGCTGGCTTCCTTCCAGCAGCCGTGGCTGGGCATCCTCGCAGGGCTTGCGGTCACGGCGATCATCCAAAGCTCCTCCGCTACGATGGGCATCATCCAGGCGTTCGCCATGCAGGGGGCAATGGGGCTCGATTCTGCGGTATACGTGATCCTTGGCCTCAACATCGGTACGTGTGTCACGGCGATCCTTGCCAGCCTTTCGGGTACAAAAACGGCAAAGCGTACAGCGATCGCGCTTTTGCTTTTCAATGTCTTGGGTTCGCTCATCTTTATGGGGGCGATGCAAATCCTGCCTATTGTAGACTGGATCAAGTCGTGGACGCCCGGAGAGCCGGTACGCCAAATGGCGAACTTCCATACGTTTTTTAATGTGGTAAACGCATTCATCTTTATTGGCTGTCCGCAGCTTTTGGCAAAGGTGGCCTGCTTCTTTATCCGTGGGGAAGACAAGAAGCTCGAAGGGAGAAAACTCAAATATATCGATAAAAATGCAGACAGCCAGCCGGTTGCGGTCGGCCAGACGATCCTTGAGGTCGCGCGTATGGCGCGCATCGCAGGTGAAAACTTCAACCTTGCGCTTAAGAGCTTTGTAGTGGGCGACGAAAAGATGATCGACGAGGTTATGGAAAACGAAAAAGTCGTGAATTTCTTAAACCACGAAATCACGGACGAGCTGGCGCGCATCAGCCAGACCGGGCTTTCGGAGGTAGACTCGCGTACCGTAACGGGTATGCTGCATGCGATCATGGACATCGAGCGTATTTCCGACATTGCCGAAAACGTGGCGGATCTTGCCGCGACGCGTCTGGAGAAAAAAATCAACCTTTCTAAAAAAGGCGTGGCCGAGATCGAATTCATGGGCAAAAAGCTCAATGAACAATTTTCTATGATGCGTGATATGATGCGCGACAACAACCTGGAATACGCAAAGCGCATCATGGAGATCGAGGACGAGATCGACGTCTATGAGGCAAAGATCAAGAAGCTCCATGTCAAGCGCCTGCAAAGGGGAGAATGTACGGCGAGCGCGAGCACACTGTTCACAGACCTGATCACGATGTGCGAGAGGGTGGCCGATCACGCGGCGAATATTGCGGCGCTCGCGCTGCGGGGAGACATACAATAGTCCTAACTTATGCTTGCTTATTACGGCCAAATTGATTAGAATATATTTGTATGCGATTATTCAAATTTAAAGGAGTACTGATATGAAAAAGACGATCGAAGATATCGACGTAGCCGGAAAAAGAGTGCTTGTGCGCGTAGATTTCAACGTTCCGCTCGACGAGAATGGTGAAATCACAGACGAAACGCGTATCCAGGCGGCCCTTCCGACGATACAATATTTGATTGATAAGGGTGCGAAAGTAGTACTGATGTCCCATCTCGGACGTCCGAAGGGTGAAGTAAAGCCCGAATTTTCTCTTGCGCCCGTTGCAAAGCGCCTGTCTGAGCTTCTCAGCACAAAGGTCGTGTTCGCAAAAGATTGCGTAGGCAAAGACGCGAAAGACGCGGTAGATTCGATCGAAAATGGCCAGGTCGTGCTGCTTGAGAACCTGCGTTTCCACAAAGAAGAAACGGCAAACGACGCAGCTTTTGCAAAAGAGCTGGCAAGCCTTGGCGATATCTTTGTGAACGATGCCTTCGGTACAGCGCACAGGGCGCACGCTTCGACAGCGGGCGTTGCGGAATATCTGCCGGCAGTAGCGGGATACCTGATCGGCAAAGAGCTTTCCTTCATGGGCAAAGCATTGGAAGATCCGGCGCGTCCGTTCATCGCGATCCTGGGCGGGGCAAAGGTGTCCGATAAGATCGGCGTGATCGAAAATCTTCTTTCCAAGGTCGACGGCCTTATCATCGGCGGCGGCATGGCGAATACGTTCGTCAAGGCGCAGGGCTATGAAATGGGTAAGTCCTTAGTGGACGACGAACGTCTTGGTCTGGCGCTCGATCTGATGGAGCAGGCAAACAGAAAAGGGATCAAGATCATGCTTCCTTCCGATTTCGTAGTCGCGAAAGAGCTCGACGCAAAAGCGGAAGCACATGTCGTACCGGTCGACAACATTCCACAGGACATGATGGCGCTTGATATCGGGCCTTCTTCAAGGATTATTTTTGCAAACGAGATCAAGCGTGCAAAAACAGTGATTTGGAACGGGCCGATGGGCGTTGCAGAGATACCGGCGTTTGCGGGCGGAACGAAAGCGGTGGCGGAAGCACTGGCTGAAGCGTCGGCGACGACGATCATTGGTGGCGGCGACAGTGCTGCGGCAGTCAAAAAGCTTGGCTTTGCAGATAAGATGTCGCACATCTCAACAGGCGGCGGCGCGTCCCTCGAATTCCTCGAAGGCAAAGAGCTGCCGGGCGTAGCGGCGCTAAACGATAAATAGCGGTCAATAGCATTAGTATAATAAAAGGACGGATGATATCCGTCCTTTTCAAAAATATTCATATTTTTAAGGGGAGATACAATGAGAAAACCAATTATTGCAGGAAACTGGAAGATGAACAAAACACCCGGCGAGGCTGTGGCGCTGATCGGCGAATTAAAGCCGCTGGTGGCTTCGGCACAGGCAGAAGTAGTGGTATGCACGCCGGCGACCGATCTTGCGGCGGCAGCACAGGCGCTTGCGGGCAGCAATATTGCGCTCGGTGCACAGAACATGGATTACCACGACAGCGGCGCGTACACCGGCGAAGTGTCGGCGGATATGCTGCTTGACCTCGGCGTAAAATATGTGATCATCGGGCACTCGGAACGCCGTGAATACTATGCAGAAACAGATGAGACAGTCAACCTCAAGGTCTTGAAGGCGCTCGAAAAGGGTCTTACGCCCATCGTATGCGTAGGGGAAAAACTGGAAGAACAGCAGAGCGGCGTGACAGCGGAAGTGGTCAGGAAGCAGACGAAGCTGGCGCTTCTTAATGTAGCGCAGGGCGACATTGCCAAAGTCGTTGTTGCATACGAGCCGATCTGGGCGATCGGAACGGGAAAAACGGCGACAAGCGAAGACGCAAACAATACGATAGGAGAAATCCGAGCGGCAATCAAAGAAGTGTTTGGCGATGCTGCAAATGAGGTAAGAATACAGTATGGCGGAAGCATGAATCCCAAGAACGTAACAGAGTTGATGGGTATGAGCGACATCGACGGCGGCCTCATTGGCGGTGCTTCGCTGAAGGCCGAGGACTTCTCCAAGGTCGTCAATTACTAAAGAAAACAGGTGAATAACGAATGGCTTTTACAGCACTGATCATTATGGACGGGTTTGGCCTCGATGCGTGCAACGCGGGCAACGCGATCTGCGCGGAAGGTACGCCGAACTTAAATAAATTAATGGAAGAATATCCGCATACGAGCCTCGGCGCGAGCGGCATGTCGGTAGGACTGCCGGACGGGCAAATGGGTAACTCCGAGGTCGGACATCTCAATATCGGCGCGGGCAGGATCGTCTATCAGGAACTGACGCGTATCACAAAATCGATCGCTGACGGTGATTTCTTCAGCAAAAAAGAATTCATGGACGCAGTCGAAAATGTGAAGAAGCACGGCGGTGCGCTGCACCTATTAGGGCTTATTTCCAGTGGCGGCGTGCACAGCCATCAGGAGCATTTGTATGCGCTTCTTCGGCTTGCCAAGGAAAACGGCATTGGCGATAAAACGTTCATCCATTGCCTGATGGACGGGCGCGATGTTGCGCCTGACAGCGGCAAGGGCTTTATCGAGCAGCTCGAAGCAAAGATCAAGGAAATCGGCGCGGGCAGGATCGCCACCGTGATGGGTCGCTACTATGCGATGGATCGTGACAACCGCTGGGAGCGCGTGAAGCTTGCGTACGACGCGATCGTGAGAGGCGAAGGGCTTAATGCACCGGATGCGGTCAGCGCAATGCAGGATTCCTACGACAAGAAGGAATATGACGAGTTTGTCAAACCGACGGTCATCACACAAAACGGCGAACCGGTCGCAAAGCTCAAAAAAGACGATTCGGTAATCTTCTTTAACTTCCGTCCTGACCGTGCGCGTGAGATCACGAGGACGATCATCGACGAAGACTTCACAGGATTTGACCGCGACTATTTTCCGACGTGTTTTGTGTCCATGACGCAATATGATAAGACGTTCAAAAATGTACATGTAGCATATAAGCCGCAGGTACTTGAAAATACGCTGGGCGAATATCTCGCCAAAAACAACAAAAAGCAGTTCCGCATCGCTGAGACGGAAAAATATGCGCACGTTACATTTTTCTTCAATGGCGGTGTAGAGCAGCCAAACGAAGGTGAAGATCGATACCTGATCCCGTCGCCCAAGGTCGCGACATACGATCTCCAGCCGGAGATGAGCGCGCCGGAGGTGTGCAAACAGGCGGTAGAGAAGATCAAGTCCCAAAAGTACGACGTGATGGTGCTCAATTTTGCGAACTGCGATATGGTAGGGCATACGGGCATTATGGAAGCTGCGGTAGCTGCCGTACAGGCGGTCGACGAATGCGTGAAGGAAGTCGTGGATGCGATCCTTTCCGTGGGCGGTGATGTTCTGATCACTGCGGATCACGGGAATGCAGAGATCATGATCGATCCTGTGACGGGCGGACCGTTCACGGCGCACAGTACCAATCCTGTGCCATGTATATTGGTGAGCAAGGCGCATCAGGCAGATTCTTTGCGCGACGGCGGAATTTTGGCCGATCTCGCTCCAACGATGCTCGACCTGATGGGTTTGCCACAGCCAGTGGAAATGGAAGGCAAGAGTCTGATCAAAAAGTAATGGTATAAGGCGCATCCTGTATGCGCTTTTTTCTTACCGGCGTAAAAATAATCATTTTACAGGTAGATAAAAGAATCGTAATATATTATAATATGATTAAGCGTAACGTAACAATAAACAAAGGGGGTCTTTATCATGATACAACTAATCTACGCACCAAAAGGCAGCGGCAAAACAAAAAGACTGATCGACCTTGCGAACGCGGAACTCAACTCCACAAAAGGTGAAGTCGTTTTTATCGACGACGACAAACGTTATATGTACGATGTGGCGCATCAGGCGCGCTTTGTGGATGTAAAAGATTTCGGGATCGAGTCGGGTGACGCGCTTTACGGAATGCTGTGCGGGATGGTATCGCAGAATTACGATATCGAAGCGATCTTTATCGATGCGTTTCTGAAAATCGTAAAAATGGACGTGACAGAATTAAAGGGCCTGATGGACAAGATCAGCTCGCTTTGCGAAAAGAACGACTGCAAAGCTGTGATCATCATCAGTGCAGACCCAAGCGAAGCGCCTGATTTCCTCAAACCTTACATCATCTGAGGGTTTAACAAAAGGGTAGCTTGCCGGGGGATCTCCCCGTATTTTGAATGGGAATTTTACGTTAAGCTGAGTGCATAGTATGCAGCCAGCTTAACGTTTGCTTTTAAAGGAGTAATTAGACTATGCAGGTAATGAGTACGCGCGGAAACGGGGAAAAGATTCCCGCGACAATGGCTGTGCTAAAAGGGATCGCCGCAGATGGCGGCCTGTTTGTGCCGGAAACATTTCCACAGATAGACCTTGACGAAATGGCGGGATACGCGGCGCACGAATACGATATTTTGGCTGCAAAAGTGTTGGGGCTTTTCTTTGACATACCGGAAGATACGCTTGGCACGGTGACCCAGCAGGCATATGCGTCGTTTGACGATACGCGGGTCGTTCCCCTAAAGCAGATTTCAGACAGGGAATACGTGATGGAGCTTTCGCACGGGCCGACGCTTGCATTCAAGGATATGGCGCTGCAGGTGCTGCCGCGTCTCATTCGCGTAGGGCTCGACATCCACCATCAGCAGGAAAATGTACTGATACTGACCGCCACGTCCGGCGATACGGGCAAGGCGGCGCTGGAAGGCTTTAAAGACGTACCGCGTACGGCGATTTTGGTGTTCTATCCGGCGGACGGCGTTGCGACCATGCAAAGGCTGCAGATGGTGACGCAGGAAGGAGCAAACCTGAGCGTTTGCGGCGTGAAAGGGAACTTTGACGATGCACAGACGGGCGTAAAGGAGCTGTTTGCAAACGACGATCTCAAACAGTTGTTAAAAGAAGCAGGGTATACGTTCTCCTCCGCGAATTCCATCAACATCGGCAGGCTGATCCCGCAGGTGGCGTATTATGTATACGCCTACGCAAAGCTTATGGCCGACGGAAAGATCGAAAAAGGGCAGAAGGTGAACTTTGTCGTGCCTACGGGCAACTTCGGCAATATCCTTGCCGCCTACTATGCAAAGCGTATGGGACTGCCTGTCGGCAAGCTGGTGTGCGCATCCAATCACAATAATGTGCTGACGGACTTTTTTCAGCAGGGAAAATACGACGCGAACCGCACGTTTCACAAGACGATGTCGCCGTCTATGGATATCCTGATCTCAAGCAACTTAGAGCGACTGCTGTACGAGATCGCCGGACGCGACGAGGCAGTCGTCACGCAGTGGATGGATTCACTCAAAGACAATGGGATGTACGAGATACCGCAGCGTGCGAAGCAGCAGCTAAGCGAGCTTTTCTATGCTGATTTCTGCGACGAAGCGGAGACAGCAGAGGCGATACGTAGCACCTTTGAACAATACGGTTACCTGATCGATACGCATACGGCGGTCGCGCAGTGTGTCTATGAAAAATATAAGCAGGCGACGGGGGATGATGCGGTAAGCGTGGTGGTTTCCACGGCAAACCCGTATAAATTCACACAGGACGTGCTGCGCTGCGTCACAGGAGAGACAGAGCCGGACGCTTTTGCGGCTGCGGAAAAGCTCTCGCAGGCGACAGACACGCAGATCCCGCCGCAGATAAGCGAGTTGTGCGAGAAACCGGTCATGCACGACGGGTGCGTAGGCAAAGACGATTTGATCACAGCGGTCAGGGCTTTCCTGCGCCGCATGGGGGACTGAACGGATGGAGCAGAATAAAAAGACGATCTTCAGCGGGATACAGCCGTCGGGAGACCTGACGCTCGGCAACTATCTGGGCGCGGTCAAAAACTGGTCGGCGCTGCAGGAGGAATACAATTGTTATTATTGCGTGGTCGATATGCATGCGATCACGGTACGGCAGGAGCCGGCGGAGCTCAGGAAGCGCACGCTCGACGTGATGTCTATCCTGATCGCGGCGGGCATCGATCCGGATAAAAATATTCTATATATGCAGTCGCATGTTCCGGAGCACGCAGAGCTTGCGTGGATACTCAATTGCTTCGCGTACATGGGCGAGCTTTCGCGCATGACGCAGTTTAAGGAAAAGAGTGCGAAGGCGGGCGACAACATCAACGCGGGGTTACTTACCTATCCGGCGCTGATGGCGGCCGATATTTTACTCTATCAGGCAGACCTTGTGCCCGTGGGCGTAGATCAGAAGCAGCATCTGGAGCTGACGCGTGATTTG
This sequence comes from Christensenella sp., assembly GCF_034927525.1. Classification (NCBI taxonomy): domain Bacteria; kingdom Bacillati; phylum Bacillota; class Clostridia; order Christensenellales; family Christensenellaceae; genus Christensenella; species Christensenella sp. Next base: position 10,253 of record NZ_JAYFPU010000064.1, on the reverse strand, counting down.
GCGATCCGCCTCAACAATCTTTACGGAGACGTTTTTACGCTGCCAGAGCCATACATCCCCAAGGCGGGCGCAAAGATCATGAGCCTGCAGGAGCCGGAAAAGAAAATGTCCAAATCCGACGAGAACGAAAACGCGTCCATTGCGTTGCTCGATCCGCCGGAGGTGATCACGCGCAAATTAAAACGCGCGGTGACGGACAGCGACGGGGAAATACGCTTTGCCGACGAAAAGCCGGGCGTATCCAATCTGCTTTCCATCTATTCGGCGATCACCGGCCAAACGGTTGCGCAGGCCGAGCAGGAATTTGCCGGGCAGGGCTACGGGGTACTCAAGCAGCGCGTGGCGGAAGCGGTCATCGCAGAGCTTGCGCCGCTGCAAAAGAGGTATGCCGAGGTGCGGGGCGACAAAGCGTTCCTGCAGCAGGTGATGACGCAGAATGCGGAAAAAGCATCGCAAACGGCGCGCAAAACGCTTTATAAAGTGCAGAAGAAGATCGGCTTTGCGCCAAGAAAGCTGGAAATGTTAACAAAGTATAAAAATTGGGCTTTTATCGTGTGGATGAAGGCCTTTTTTTGTGGGAATCATAGCAAGAGGCGGTGTTTGATGATATAATACCTGTATGTTTGGATATATCGTGCCAAAGGTGTGCGAGCTCAAGGTGCGTGAGTATGAATTGTTCCGCGCGTACTACTGCGGGCTGTGCAAGGCCTTAAAAAGTGGCTACAAAAAAACGGCAGTGCTCAACTTTGACAGCGTGTTTTTATATCTGCTTGCGGACAGCCTGCGCGAAGACGCGACGGCGGTCGAACCGTGCAAATGCGGCCTGCATCCCTTTGAAAAGAGGCAGAAGGTTGTTTCGGATGCGGCAGCGTATGCGGCGGATGTCAACATCCTGATGGCGTACTGCAAGGCGCAAGACGACGTGCACGACAAAGGAAAAGGCAGGCTTGTGCAGGCATTTTTAAAAAAGGCTTACCATAAAGCGGCGGAAAAACATCCGCATATCGCGGAGGTAGCGGCGGGGACGATCGATGAGTTACACCGCCTGGAAGAAGAAAAGACCACCAGTACGGACGCCGTTGCGGATACATATGCGCGGCTTCTCGGTACAGTGTTTGAGGACGCGGACGTGCTTCAGTCGCATGTGCTGTACGACCTTGGCTACAGCCTCGGACGTTGGGTATATCTGATCGACGCGGCAGAGGACTGGGAAAAGGACGCGGCAGCGGGGGAATACAACGTCTACCTATACAAGTACAGGCAGCGGACGCAAACCGCGAAGGAAGAAATACTGCGCAGCCTGCAGTATTCGTTGGCGCAGGCGTCACAGGCACTTGAGAGGCTTACACTGAAAAAGAATAAGGAACTGTTGCAGAATATCATTTATCTGGGGCTGCGCGAGCAGACGGAGCGTATCGTAGACGGCGAGCCGAGGATGACTGCACAGGTAAGATAAACGAAAGGGATTTTGATGAACCCATACGAGGTACTGGGCGTTACGGAAAACGCCACGGACGCAGAGATCAAGGCGGCTTACCGGAAGCTTGTCAAGTTATACCATCCGGACAGGTTTGCAAACGATCCGCAAAAACAGGCGGCTGCCAGCGAGAAGCTGAAGCAGGTGAATGCGGCATATGATATGATCACCAAGGTCAAGCAGGGCAACTACCAGTGGAGCAATACACCTGAGTTCGCTTCTGTGCGCGCGGCCATCCAGCGTGGTGCGATCGGCGAAGCGGAAGCAATGCTCAACCGCATGAGCGAGCGTCCGGCGGAATGGCACTTTTTAATGGGTATCGTGCTGATGCGCAGAGGCTGGTACGATGGCGCGGCGGAACATTTTACGCGTGCATACCAGATGGAGCCGGGAAACAAAGAATACGAAAACGCGATGCGCGCAATGTCGCAGACGGCCGGATCGTATATGGATTTTGGAGATATGCCCGAAGGCGGCATACAAATGAACGGAAAAATGTGCATTCCGTGCGGGATATGCGTGTGTGCAGGGGCGAGCCTGTGCTGCGGGCGCGGTATGTTCTGTTGTTGTTAGGGGATAGATAATGGTCAGTGGAAGAGGATACAAGCGAAGCTCCGGTAAGGGGAGCCTGGTGGTCATGTTCGCGGCGCTCACGCTGCTGTGTGTCTATCTGGCCAATGTGCTGCCCGCGCTTCGCATCACATTTTATTTTATATCGTCGATCTTTATGATGGGGATCATGATGGAGCGCATGACAGTAATGGCGTTTGTGACGTTTGCGGTCGTGCTGTTCCTCGGTTTTTTGATCGTACCTGTAAAGCTCGGCATGCTGCCCTATTTGTTCTTTTTCGGGCATTACGGTATCTTTAAATTTTATGTGGATGGCAATCAACAGGGTGCGGGCGCAACCATCATGAAGCTCATTTACTTCAATGTATGCGCGGCGCTCATGTACTTCTTCACCGATGGATGGATGATTGCCCAAATCCCGTTCAATATCCCGTGGTGGGGTCTCGTGATCGCGGGGGAACTCATTTTTCTGCTTTACGACTGGCTGTTTTCCAAGGCGTCGCAATGGTACTACGGAGCGTTGCGGGCAAGGCTTGTCGGCAGCAGCAGATTTTAAAAGGGAACCTTCCCATCATGATCTGCGTCAAAAGAACAGTAGAATCGATTTAGGAGACAGGTATGGAACAAGCTTTTGAGGTCGCCTCATACGCGATGCGCTATTGGTTTATTGCCCTGGTGCTTGTGATACTGATTGCGGTGATCTATATTTCGTATAAGGAATACCAGCAAAAAAAGCAGGTCATGACACAGGTTGGCCAGTTTGGCGGATACATGCAGATCATTGCGGGGCCGGAGGAATTTATCGGCGACCGCTTCGGGCTGACGGAGCAAAACAGCATCGGCAGCGCCGGAAGCTGCGATATCGTCCTGCCGGACAGAACGGTTGCGCCAAGGCACGCGGTGATCTTTGCACAAGACGATGAATATTACGTGAAGCCGGAAAACAGGACGGAAACAAAGATCAACGACCGCCGCGCGATCAATACGCACAAGCTGAAAACAGGGGACAAGCTTTCCTTTGGCGACATAAGTATGCGTATTTATTTCAAGAGAACGAGGATAGGCAATGATCATTAAAAGATACGGCGCGGGGATCGTGCGCACATTCATGATATTATTTCTGCTGTCCGGTATGGTGCTTCTTTCATTTGCCGGCGGTTCTTTTGACATGCAGGCCATTCTGGTCGGCGGGATATTTGCGGTGTTCATCATCCTGCAATACAATATCCTGCGCAAGATATTCAAACACGTCGAGCGTTTTTCACTGCTGATCGCGGATTTTTTGTGCATCATCAGCATCGTGATCCTTTACCGCCTCGATCCGGACGTCGCAATGAAGCAGTTCATGTGGATATTGATCGGCAACGTCGCAATGGTGATCGTGATGCTCGTCATAAAGCGTGCGCACGATTTTGGCAAAGCCAATTGGGTCTTTATGATACTTGCGGTCGGTATGCTGGCGCTGACACTGGTGCTCGCAAGCACGATCGGCGGCGCGAAAAACTGGCTCAAGATCGGCGGGATCAGCGTACAGCCAAGCGAATTTGCCAAGATACTGTTTTTGATCGTGACGGCATACTTCCTGTCGTCCAAAAACCGTAAGCGGGATATGTGGCCGTATTTTGTGTTTACCATCGCGTGCGTGGGCATTTTGGTATTGTCAAAAGACTTAGGCGCGGCCTTGCTGTTTGCGGGCACGTTTTTGATCGTGTTCTATGTCGGCACAGGCAACGTTGCCATAACGCTCGGGGCGTTAGGCGCGTTTGCGGGCGGTGCCTTCCTCAGCTACCAGATGTTCGACCACGTCAAGACACGTGTCGAGGTGTGGCAGGATCCGTGGGCGACGTACAACGACAAAGGCTACCAGATCGTGCAGGGGCTTCTTGCCATCGCAAGCGGCGGGCTCATTGGCACGGGGCTTGGGCTCGGTATGCCGGAGGTGATCCCTGTGGGCACTTCCGACTATATTTTTGCCGCCATTTCAGAGGAATTCGGCATTATCGTCGCAATCGCGATCATCGCATTGTACCTTGTATTCATCATTCGGGGTATCCTCATCGCGATGGACGCGCGCACGACGTTCGATAAATTACTGGTCTTCGGCGCGACGGTCATGCTGTCGCTGCAAAGCTTCATCATCATCGGCGGCGTGATCAAGCTGATCCCCTTAACGGGCATCACAATGCCGTTCGTAAGCGCGGGCGGAAGCTCTATGGTCGCGTCTATGATGCAGCTTGGCATCATAGAAGGCGTTGCGCTCAAAAACGGGGAACACGAGGAAGCGGAGCTTGCAGAGATGGGGGGCGCGGTGCAGTGAAAAAGAAAACAGACGTCAAGAAAAACATGCGCGCCATGCTGGCTGTGTTCTGCTGCCTGTTTGTGCTGCTGGGCTCGTATTTGCTATATTCGACGGTAGCATACGGCGACCAGTGGTTCACCACGCCGTTTAACCCGCGGATCGCATCCAAGAACAACGTAGCGGACGCAGGCAGCATCTACGACCGCAACGGGGTCGTGCTGGCTTATTCAGAGGGCGATACGCGCAAGTATGCCGAAAGTGAAGATATGCGGCGGTCGGTCAGCCACATCGTAGGCGACATCTATGGGCGCACGCTGGGCGCGGAAACATATTTCGCAAAGTATTTGTATGGCTACGACCAGAACATCGCGGATAAATTTGCCAGCGTTCAAAGCGGCAAAAAGGGCGGCGACGTATACCTTACGATCGACGCAAACCTGAACGAATATATCTATGATAATATGGACAAAGACGGTGCTGTGGTGCTCATGAACTATAAAACGGGTGAGATACTGGCGAGCGTCAGCAAGCCGACGTTCGACCCGTATACGGTAAAAGAGGACACGGACGAAAGCGGCTCCAAGTTTGTAAACCGCGTGACGCAGGGCTTATACCCGCCCGGCTCGACAATGAAGATCGTTACCACTGCGGCAGCGATCGAAAACGGCGTGACAGACCTGGAGATAGACTGCACGGGCAGCGCCATCATCGAGGGACAAAAGGTCACCTGCCCCAAGGAGGGCGGGCATGGCCATGTTAATCTTGCGTCGGCGTTCGAAAAATCCTGTAATATCTATTTCGGAGAGCTGGCAGTGAAGGTCGGCGACGACGCGATGCTCAAAACGGCGGACGAGTTTGGATTCAACTACAATTTCAAGTTTCCGGATTTCCGTCTCAACAACAGCGTGTTCGAGGTTTCCGGCAACAAGGGCGACCTTGCGTGGGCAGGGATCGGGCAATATCACGACCTGCTGACGCCCATGCACAATATGATGATATCCGCAGGCATTGCCAACGGCGGGGTCATGATGCAGCCGAATACGCTGCTTGACGTGCGTTACGGCGGCAACAGCGCCTACACCTATACGCCCACACAGTTCAGGACGGTGGCGTCCGCAAGTGTTGCTTCGACCATTGAAGAGTATATGCGGCAGACGGTTGCAAGCGGTACGGCGACAAAGGCAGATGTATCGGGCGTAACAGTGTGCGGCAAGACGGGGACGGCGGAGTATGTAAACCAGGATACAGGAGAGACGGACAACCATTCGTGGTTCGTGGGCTTTGTGGAGGATGCAAACCATCCACTCGCAATCGCGGTGCTTGGTGAGGGCGCGGGCTTTGGTTCCGCCTACGCGACCCCACTTGCAGGCCAGATATTGAGCGAAGCGATCGATTTAGGATACTGATGAACGAAAAACTGCAAAAGAAGATCAAAAACCTGCCGCACAATCCGGGCGTATACATCATGCGCGATCAGGATGGCAAGGTCATATATGTGGGCAAGGCGCGGGTGCTAAAAAACCGCGTCAGCCAGTATTTCCGCAAGGAAGCGCAGAAATATGTCAAGGTCGCTGCGATGGTTTCGCATATTGACGATTTTGAGTATATCATCACGGACACAGAGCTAGAAGCGCTTATTTTGGAATGCAACCTGATCAAAAAATTCCGCCCGTATTATAATATCCTGTTAAAAGACGACAAGCATTTTCCGTATGTGCGCGTAGATTTGCGGGAGGATTTTCCGCGCTTTACCGTGGTACGGAAAGTAAAGGACGACGGCGCAAAATATTACGGGCCGTTTATTGCGGCGCACATCATCCGCGACGTACTCGACCAGATCGGCAGGCTGTATCCGCTCAGAAGCTGCAACAACGACATCGCGCGCATGATCGCGCGGAAAGAGCGCCCGTGCCTCAATTACGAGATGGGGCGGTGCATCGGGCCGTGTACGGGCAAGGTCTCTAAAGAGGAATACGGGGAGCTGGTGAAAGAGGTCATCAGCGTGATCTCGGGCAACAATACAGCGCTCAAAAAAGATATGATCCGCAAGATGGAAAAGGCGGCGGAGGAGCTGAACTTCGAGCAGGCCGCTTTGCTGCGCGACAGGCTTGCGCTCATTGACCGTATCCGCGAAAAGCAGCGCGCAGGATTCCCCAACCTAAACGACAAAGACGTGTTTGCGATCGAAAAGGGGCTGGAAACGGCTGTGGTACAGGCGTTTTTGTTCCGTGACGGCAAGCTGAATTTTGCGCAGAAGTATTATATGGACTATCAGGGCGAACCGCTCGGTGAAATGATGCGCGAATTTTTGCAGCAATATTATGCCGATAAGAGCGGCATCCCCAAGCATATCTATACGCTGCCGCGGCCGGACGACCACGAGTTGCTTGAAGAGTGGCTGGGCACAAAGCGCGGTTCAAAGGTAGAGATCATGGAGGCCATACGCGGCGACAACCGCAAGCTGGCCGAGCTTGCGCGCAAAAACGCAGGCGACGCGGTCAAAATAAAAGAAGGCGCGAAAAAGCAGCGGCAGGCGGCGGCAGGCAATCTCGCAAAGGCACTGGGACTTCCGGAAGCGCCGGAACGCATCGAGTGCTACGATATCTCCAACACGCAAGGCACGAACAACGTATCCTCGATGGTCGTTTTTACGGACGGCAAGCCCGACCGTAAGAAGTACCGGCACTTCAAGATCAAAGGATTTGAGGGTGCGAACGACTTTGCGTCCATGAACGAGACGCTGGAACGCAGGCTGATGCGCGGTATACAAGGGGACGAAAGCTTTTTGCCTATGCCCGATCTCATCATCATAGACGGCGGCAAAGGGCAGCTGAGTGCGGCGCGCGACGCGTTGTTCGCGTTGGGATGCGACGACATCCCCATCGTAAGTCTGGCAAAAAAACAGGAAGAGATATTTGTGCCCGGCAAAGACGAGAGCATATTGCTGCGTGTGGGCAGCCCGGAGTTTCGGCTGGTCACAGGCATACGGGACGAGGCACACCGCTTTGCGATCACTTTTCACCGCAAGCTGCGTGAAAAGCGGCACCATACGGGGGAGCTCGATCAAATTGAAGGCATCGGCGATACAAGGAAGCGAACGCTGCTCAAGGCTTTCGGCAGTGTAAAGCGGATAAAAGAAGCGCCGCTTGAGGACTTGAAGGCCGTCAAGGGCGTGCCGCATAGTGTTGCACAGACCGTATACCGGCATTTCCATCCAGAGGAAAAAGAATGATGTTTTACGCCCGCGTTTGTGTGGTATAAGAAGCATACTAAATAAAAAGGAGAACAGACTATGACATTCAGTGTATTTGTAAATTTTGACGGCAACTGCCGCGAGGCAGTTGAGTTTTACGCAAAGATATTCGGCATCAGCGATCCGCAGCTCATGACGTATGGCGATGCGCCGGGCGGGGATACCAGCGAAAAGGACAAGGAGCGCATCATGTATGCGGAACTGTTGATCGGGGATTGCAAAGTAATGTTCATGGATTTTTCCTCGGACATGCAATGCGTAAAAGGAAACAATGTCCAGCTTACACTAAGCGAAACGGATAAGCAGGAGGTAACACGGTTGTTTAACGAGCTGAAGCAGGGCGGAACGGTCGGGATGGAGCTTCAGGAAACCTTCTGGAGCGGGCTTTATGGCATGGTGATCGATAAATTCGGCGTACAGTGGCACATCATGCACGACAACGGGCAATACAGCAAATAAGTACAAAAAAACGGTACAACCCGCGTTGTACCGTTTTTATTATGCCTTTTTATTCGCCGAAATTATTGTCAACCAGCTCACCGAGCGCCTCAATCGCTTCCTTTTCATCCGCGCCGTTCGCAAATACATAGATGGACTCGCCGGATTTCACCCCCAGCGAAAGAAGTCCCATAATACTTTTTGCGTTGATTTTTTTGTTGGAGAACTCGATCAGGATCTGGGCGTCGAACTGGTTCGCGACCTGTACAAAACTCGCCGCAGCCTTTGCCTTCAAACCATCGTTGTTGGAAATCACCAATTCTTTGTAAATCATATCAAAACCTCCTTGCTGTGATGGACGGCAATCCTTTGCCGTAGTGGAATAGCCAGTCGTTTGGTCAGTTGCCATTTAAGTCTTGCGCAATCGCGTTCAATTTACGCAGACGGTGGTTCATTGCCGATTTGGTCGTCCCGTTCAGCTCGCACAATTCCTGCAGCGTTGCCTGCGGGTGGGATAAGCGCATCTCCGCCGCTTCGCGCAGCGTATCGCTTAAGTTTTCAAGTCCGATATGCTGATCGATCAGGCGGATGTTGCTCACCTGTGTCATCGCGGCATTCACGGTTTTATTGATGTTTGCCGTTTCGCAGTTGACAGCGCGGTTCACGTTGTTACGCATTTCTTTTAGGATACGCACATTTTCAAAATTCAGGATAGAAGAATATGCGCCAACGAGGGCAAGAAAAGCGGCAATGCTGTCCCCTTCGTTTAAGTATACCACAAAGTTTTGCTTCCTGGGAATAGTTTTTGCCTGAATCTGATTGTTTTTGAGTAATTTACAGAGTACATTGGCGTAGGCCTCCGAATTCAATACAAATTCCAGATGATAATTCTTTTTGGGGTTGGATACGGTTCCGCCTCCCAAAAATGCGCCGCGCAGGACACAGATACCGCAGCATTCCTTTTCCAGCATATAGGCGGGCGGCACGGCGTCCGAAAGCAGGTTGCCTTCCAAGCCGAGCACGGACAGCAGCAGCATCGCGTTATCAACGGCAATGGTGTAGGAATGCTTCTTTTTGAGGAGATTGTCCTTCACCTGTATATCCGCGTCGATTTTTAGCACGCGTGTAAGCGTCCCGTATATCCGTTTGGCGACAGCCATATTTTCCGTATTATAGTGAATGTGCACACCAGAAGAATTGATCTTCAAATTTCCGCATACAAGCGTCAGCGCGCACAACTCCGCCATCACGCAGCAATCGTCCGTCACCTGCAGCGTGCAGATCTCATCCTTGGCGGTCGACGAAAAAGACATAAGCACCCTCCGTTGCTCTCAGCGGTTTTTTTCCAAATTGATGTCGCGGTGCTCAAGCGTGACGCGCAGCCCCTGGTCGGAAAGCAGGCGAAACAGCTCCTCCGCCATCACGACGCTGCGGTGCATACCGCCCGTACAACCAATGCCGATCACAAGCTGGTTTTTATCTTCGCTGATAAAGCAGGGGGCAAGTTTTTCAACGATGGTTATCAGTTCATCCAAAAAGAATTTCGTCGGTTCAAACGAAAGTACAAAGTCGCGCACATCAGGCTCAAGACCGCTATGGTGGCGCATCCCCTCCACATAAAACGGGTTGGGGATGAAACGCATATCGAACACCATATCCGCGTCGAGCGGGATGCCGCGTTTGTAGCCAAAGGAAATGATGGAAACGAGCAGGCCTTTTTCGCCCTCCTCCGCATACATCATATCGATCATCTGGCGCAGCTTCATAACGTTATAAGACGATGTATCGATGACGTGGTTCGCCATGTCCTTGATCTGTTGCAGCTTGCGCCGCTCGAGATGTACCCCGGCGAGGATCTCGCCGCTGCCCGAAACGGGATGCTTGCGCCGCACTTCCTTAAAGCGCTTGACCAAAACAGCGTCAGAAGCGTCCAAAAACAGGATATCAAGGTCAAGATCCATGCACTTCAGTTCGTCGATCGTCGTATAGATCGAATCAAAAAAATCGCCCATACGCGTATCGACTGCGACCGCGACTTTGTCGCGGATATGCTGGCTTTGCATACACAAACGCGCGAACTGAGGGATCAGCTCGGGCATCAAATTATCCACACAATAGTATCCAAGGTCTTCTAAGCGACGAAGGGCGGAAGATCGGCCCGCGCCGGAAAGTCCCGTTACGATCGTAAATTTCATGGTTCATTTCTCCTTGCATTG
>NZ_JAYFPU010000246.1:0-7221 GCF_034927525.1 Christensenella sp. | reverse complement strand
TTCGCTTTTCGGAAAACTCTTTTCGTACTTCCTCCCACTGTTCCTTTGCTTCAAATATATTTTGCGGTGGATTCTCTAACTCCACAATAGGGGAAAGCTTTTCGCCATTACTGGAGGACGCCGTTAAATACTTAAAATATGGGGACAGGCCATACTCCTTGTCCCACCAAAATGAATTGGCAAAATCATTACGTCTCTTTTGATTCCCCAAGACAGCGGCTGCCATGCCCCATGTTTCTTTTCCATCTGACACATGATCGGCAATATGGTTAAAGTAACGCAATGGCGGATCAAACTCATCATCAATTGTATCGATTCCCGGGAGCTCCCGGCTTATATTCTCAACCGCTTTATTGTTTGATGAAGCAACTACGATTTCATGTCCTAGCAACGAGGGATGAACTTGATACAGCACTTGATTATATCCGTTATTGTCACGATCTATTGCTTTCTTAAAAGCAGTGGACGGATCTTTGAATTTGACCATCGCGCAAGCTCTATTAAATACAATTTTTGCAATGATATCACGTAATAGGGTGGTCTTGCCTGTTCCTGGAGGGCCATTGATTCCTTCGATATCTGCTTGCCGCATTTCCCGAAACACATGATTGACGGAAGCCTGCTGCATCAAATACAAATTGTACCTTGATTTCGGTGTCCAGCGAATTTCAGGCATATATTCCGGTTGTAACACCTGTTTTATTAAAGCATCGTCAGTCAAAACATCCTGACGTCGTTCTTCTGGAATACCTCGCAGGTATTTATCCAAGCCAACGCCGATTTTTCCGGAGACAAATTCTTTTCGGATCTTTATTAGGTCATTAAGAAAAAAACTGTTAAGCAGTTCTGATTGAGGCGGCTCCACATCTTTTCGCTTATATACGACACGTATCGCAGCCAACCGGTTTAATGACAATGCTTTGGGCAGCTTAAGATGTTCTGTCATTTTCATATAGCAGCGTTCCAACTCCAACTGCTCAAGCGGCAGTGGTTCGTTGTCCTCATCCAAATGCACCAATGATTGGCTTAGCTTCGTCAGAAGGTCGCTTTCAATCTCCGGAAAGCCGGGGAGCTTTTGGGGCGTCTCATTACAAATTTGCCCCAATCCCCAGGCAAATGACGAAACACATCCGCTCCCAGTGTACGCACCTTTTTCATCGACAGTGAAAGAGATCATACCTGCTGTACCGGATGTGCGAAAGTTTTCTTCGGCAAAAGCATCTTCAAAAGTCTCAAGTATTTTTGAATAGGCTTCTTTTTGGGGGATTGCTCCTAAATACACAATCCAGAAAATGGTCGCGTCTTTTTCCAGATAAGAATATCTTGGGTCAAGCCAAGGTGGAGTGTCGGCGATATCCCATTCTACATATCGTTGCTTGTTAGGCGCTTCTTTCCCTGTGATATAATCACGCGGATCGGGAAAATCTTGCGGCGTTAGCACCTCGAGAGTAATCCATCCGGTAAGGACGTTATTTATTGTTTTGTTATCTGCAGTCATGAGCATAAGATCCTTACGATTTTATTTTAGATGAGGTTCTCGGCGTTCTTATTACTCACAACATTATAATTCTTATCTTCTGACACAATAATGGCAGTAACTCTATCATTAGTAGTATTAATATATGTGAGTGCCGAATTATAACGGGATCCAAGAGTCGCATCACCCGGAAAATCTTCATTAGCATTATTCATATAATTCCCCCAACCGAGAAATACAAAATATAAATACATTATATACTATTTGCTAGCGAATCGCAGTATATTCAAAAATTAATAGCGAAATTCTATTATATTAAATTAATAGCGGCAGACAACACTAAATACTTAATTGTAGCTATAGACTTGTAAATGAACAATTATCCATCCATATAAGTTTTACACCGTTTCGATGCATATATATTTAAAATACAAATCGTTCCAACATATGAACAAGCAGATTTTCATTAGAGGGTCATTCTATCTTTTTACCGTAACATGCTAACAATGCTAACCGAAAAAAGTTAGCAAAAAAATTATTACAGAGTATTCAGGATAACTACGTATCACTCCGACTACCAGATTCCGTGATTAGCATGGGAACTATGGTGCATTACAGACTACTTCATAATACACGGTATCACTCAGACTACGGAACTCCTAGGGGGTAGTTATCGGTTCGATTCCGGTCGTGGGTACCACACATGGAATGCGAAAATCCACCGAGCCAATAGGCGAACGTGGATTTTTTGCAGTCCAGCGGTTACTTTTGGCTTTAGCCAAAACGTAACGTCTGATTTGATGCGTGCGCAGAACCTTCGCTTTTCGCAAGATGCGCGCTTTTTTATTTTCGATGATTCTCCATTGTGCATATTTACTAAGAAGAATCGAACTGTTTTGCGGCTTCTTGCTAATAAGCCTCTTTTACCGATAATCAGCGCGTCTTTTTAGGTTCCTGCGCTCTGATTGCTTCAGCGAGCAGCTCTGCTCATATTTCCTGACGCTAAACTAAACACCCCTAGTACATCCATAATGCCGAAACCATTGTCGCGATCAGTACCGCTGAAACAATCCACGAAATCACCGAGACCACAATCGCGCCAATACCGCAGTATCTGCCCCAAACCGCCATTTTCTGCAGGTCTCCCTGTAGACTTTTTTTGGCAATATTACTGATTGCCATAGCAATAACGCCAAGGATAATCCCAACGAGCGGCACAAGCCATGCAAGTACAATCCCGACAATCCCGCATACAAGGCTGATTATTGCCATGGTTTTTGCATTCGGATCGGCAGGCTTGTCATAGGTTGTTTGCTGCATGTTAGGCTGCTGCGTGGAATAATACGAAGCTCCCGTCTCCTTTTGCATACCGCAATGCGGACATGCCCGCGCAGCGTCATCATACTGTTGGTTACACTTTTTACATATCATTTTTCATACTCTCCTATATCTGTTTATATTTTAATACTCAATAAAATTCATAATGGTGCAAAAGCATAAAAAAGAGCCCTCAAGGCTTCTGTCGCAATAATCACGCCGATTATCATGAAAAAAACGACAATAAGCAGTCCTATAGTCCCGCATACAATACCTCCTGTTGCGAGTCCCCGGTATTCCGTGGTCTTTGTTTTAGATACAACCCCAAAGACGATTCCCAATATCCCGAGGATAAAAGACAATGGCGCTAATAAAAAACAAAATAAAATACTTAAGATACCGCACACAAGCGACACCGCCGCAAAACCCAGCCCAGTCTTAGTTACTGCGTTATCCTTATATTGCCGCGCATAAGGAATGCCTGCCTGCATCTGCGGCTGGTAATAGCCTCCTGGGTCGATATTGGTTATATTTCCGCAATACGGACAATTGTACGCTGTGTCATTATACTGTTGGTTGCAATTCCTGCAAATCATAATTTCTCCTTTTCCTTAATTTTTTATTCCAGCGGGATCTCCGCAAGTTTTTACGATTTTATAAATTTGCCGTACGAAAATCAATAACCTCAAAGGGCATGGTATCCATATTTTTGTCTTCCGATCCCTTTTCTTCCATGCGGCATAAATCCGCAATGGTAGTTGTTTTCATTTTTCTTGTAATATCTTCTTCCATTGCGCGCAGCATTATATAAATACCGCACTGCCCAGCTTCATCATAGGGACATTCTTCCATGCATTTTGCGGTGCTATTCCGGTGACAGCATGGAAAAATTTCGACATTCCCTTCCACCGCTCTGACAACATCATATACAGTGATATTCTCACCTGCTTTGCACAGCGCAAATCCTCCCTTTGATCCCTGAATAGAATATACGATTCCTGCCCTCCTTAAATCCTTCATAAATTTCATCAAATACAGATAGGAAATTTTAAGAGTCTCCGAAAGGTCGCCAGCAGTAATTATTTTTTGTATACTACCTCTCACCGCCTTATTATTTTCTTTTTGCATAGAGATCAAAATCCGTAAACCATAGTCTGTTTTCAACGAAAGTCGCATTTTTTGCCTCCCTCTTTTCTCTTAACCCATGTATCCCGGTTCCAGTACGCCAATTACGATATAGCGCGCGTCATCAAACTCGTACGAACAAGTAGATAGTACGATAAAGCGATCTTCCCCCGTATATTCCACATTGCTTACAAATGTAGAATTGTGTGCGGCGTACTCCAAAAGGGACGAAAGATTTTCTTCGTAACGCCCGTCGGCACTACGCCGCTTCTTGTGCTTGTAAAGTCAAACTGCCTGTTCGCGGCCGACATAGTACGCACGCCGGTATCGGCGGCGGCGGTCGGTCCCGCGTCCTCGTTATCCCGGAAGGAGGCTGTATAGCCCGTTGCCGCCGTTTGCACGATCCGCACCTTGTAACCGAACGGCACATCTTTTATGTTCACGGTTTGCCCGTGCTTGAGGCGAAGAACCGCCTCGCCCGAGCTGCCCAGCGTGATCGTACCACCCGCGGGCGCGTTCGCTCCGGAACCGCTGATTGTCCCGCCTGTATAAGCAAACGTTCCTGTAAGCGGTGTTCCGCTTTCGTTCGCGAGATACACGGTGAAGCCGAAGTCCTTTGTCCTGTCGGCATACGATCCTGACACCATGTTGCTCAGCGTCATGTCATGCGTCGTGCGCTTATACATGGCATATAGTGTTTTATTCGACGTAATGGTAAAGGTATCTGCCGGCGCGTAGTGCGTTCCCGTACCATCGTTTGTGGTGCACCAGTAATCGATCTCCCACCCCGTGTCTGCTGCCAGTCCGGTTGCCGCCCATGCTTTCACTGTCACCGTATCGCCAACCACATACTGCGGCGTTCCCGCATCGGTATACGTCCTGCCCGAGGCGTTGTTTGCATCATAGGTGACCGTCGGGTTAAAGTGAAAGTTGATGTTGTCGTTATCCAGTAATGTACCGGGGAACGGATTCGTCGCGCGCGTTGTGAATGCCGCAGCGTTGGAAGGAGCAGTGAATGTTCCCGCCGATGTATTTCCGCTCACCGTACCGCCTGTTATACTGATACGCATGTACTTATTTGTATTGACTGGATCATTGTAATCATAATCCCCTGTATAAATACCACCGCCATCGACTGCCGCCGTATTGTTTGTAATACTGCCGCCGGTCATCGTAAACTGTCCGGTCCCGTCAAAAATGCCCACGCCACCGCCGCCGTATATCGACGTATTATTTGCGATACTGCCGCCGGTCATTATAAATGTGGCATTATAGACGTTTACGCCGCCGCCGATCCTGCCAATGTTGCCTGTGATGCTTCCACCGTTCATCGTGAATATTGCTCCGCCTTCGACTGTCACGCCTCCCGCAGGGCCAGTATTCGACTTGTAACATTTGGTGATTGTGGCTCCGGCATTCATCGTAAAACGACCGCTGCTTGAGTTTAGATATACACCGCCGTTGCCGTTGTTGCCGCTTGTCAACGCCTTACCCGAAAGCGTAACGTTCTCGACCGTCAGGCTGCCGTTGACATCTACTACAAAATGACCATATTGCATAGCACTGCCGAGGCTCTCATATTGCATCGTCAAGGTATACGGTCCGCCCGAGTCAGATTTCAATGTGATATTTTTGCTTCCCAGTATGATCGGGCTTGCTGCGCCGACCATCCCCAAACCAGTCACGTTCGTAATATCCGTATCATTTTCCGTTGCAACGATCGTATATGCCCCCGTGCTGCTCGCACCACAGGCGTTCACCGCATCTCTCAGCCAATGATACGAGCCGACTGGCGTAGTTGGCGCGCTGTCCTTATATACGATATATCTCTCATGGTTCCATTGCGCGTACAGCGTCATATTCCCCGAAATGGAAACCACTTGCCCGGCGGTATATGCCGTGCCCGTACCGTCCGCCTGCGTGTTCCATCCAAGGAAAGTAAAGCCCGGCGCACTTATACCAAACCCGGCCGTCGTATCGGTAACCGTCGTGATCATCGACGAACCTGCAATAACATTGGTAGACTGCACATAATCCGGCAACGTCGTCCCGTTGTTCGCCTTATAGGTTACAGCATAGCCGATCCCGTAGTTGATGTTATCGTTATTCAGTAATGTACCGGGGAACGGGTCTGTCGCGCGCGTCGTGAACGCCGCAGCGTTAGACGGGGGCGCGTACGTCCGACCGGATGTATTTCCGCTCACCACCGCGCTGCCTGAAATGGCAATGTTCGAGTATTTGCTGACATTGGCAGGATTGTGATAGTCGTAATCTTCGCTGTATATCCCGCCGCCTTCCTTTGCTGTGTTTCCCGTGATGCTACCGCCAGTCATCGTCATCCGTCCGCCCATGTAAAGGTATACGCCGCCGCCTTGACCAATAGACGACATATTGCCCGTGATGCTGCCGCCGTTCATCGTGAACAAGGCGCTACTCCCGGAAACAAACACACCACCGCCTGAAGCGCCGACACTGTTAACGCCTTCGTTCCCCGTGATACTGCCGCCGTTCATCGTAAAGCTGCTCCCGCAGCGCACGCCGCCCGATGCGCCGCCCGCACTTTTATTATTACTAATGACACCGCCGTTCATTATGAACGGTCCGGATATATCCACCCCGCCGCCCGTGCTGGAACCGGCATAGCATTTTGTGATCGTCGTGCCAGCATTTATGGTCAGCTTGCCTCCGGCAAGACCCCTTACGCCGCCGTTTGTCTGATTTCCGCTCGTCACTCCGGTGCCGGAAAGCGTGATATCTTCAAGCGTCAGTTCTCCGCCGGACGCGATCCCAAAATGCCATGGAGACCCTGAACCGGACGATACTACGCGCGTTTGTGTCAGGACATACGGCCCTCCCTCATCGGATTTTACGGTAATACTTTTTCCATTTGGTATGTTGACCCAGTTTCCAGCGCTGCCCGCCACGTTGTTCATATCCGGGTCGTCTTCTGTCGCGACGATGGTGTAAGATGATCCGCTGGCGCCGCTGGTCGTCCCGCACGCCGCAACCGCGTCTGCCATCAGGCGGTATGTGCCAACTATCGTAGTTGGCGCGCTATCCTTATATACCTGATAGCGCTCCGCCTTCCACTGGGCGTACAACGTGAGGTTATCTGAGATCATAATTGATTGACCGGCCTTATACGATGTGCCTGTGCCATCCGCCCTCGTGTTCCAACCTACAAAAACAGTTTTTGGTGGTTGTGAGGAAAACCCGGCATTTGACTGCGTAACGGTTAGTAGATTTCCCGCTATGGTTTTCCTAATGGTTGTAAGCTGGACATAATCCGGTTCGGATGTGCC
>NZ_JAYFPU010000046.1:0-3765 GCF_034927525.1 Christensenella sp. | reverse complement strand
CACGGCCGGAACGCCGGCCGTGTCTGTTTTGCAGCTTTGGTTATTTCATTTCTACGTCTGCGCCAGCTTCTTTCAGGGAAGCAACAAGCTTCTCTGCTTCGTCTTTTGCAATCGCTTCCTTGATCGTGGAAGGAGCGCCATCTACCATGTCTTTTGCTTCTTTCAGGCCAAGACCTGTCGCTTCTCTTACCACTTTGATTACTTTGATCTTTTCTGCGCCAGCAGCCTTCAGAACTACGTCGAATTCTGTTTTCTCTTCCGCAGCAGCAGCGCCGTCGCCAGCAGCCGGAGCAGCAGCAACCGCTACCGGAGCAGCAGCGCTTACGCCGAATGTTTCTTCGATTTCTTTTACCAGCTCTGCGAGATCCAGAACGTTCATTTCTTTGATTGCATCAAGAATCTGTTTGTTATCCATTATTATTATCCTCCAAAATTTTCACTTTTTTTAAATTTTTTGTACATTTCGTACAGTTTACTGTTGTTTCTGACCTACCACTGCGTTAAGCGCACATGCAAGCCCTCTCGGGATCGCCTGGAGCGCCAAAGCAAAGTTTGTGACCGGAGCATTCAAGCTGCCCAGCATTTTCGCAATAAGTTCTTCCTTGGAAGGGAGCTTCGAAAGGCTGTTGATGCCTGCCGCGTCCATCACCTTACCGTCTAAGATACCGCCCTTGATCTCTGTTTTGTTCACACCTTTTACGAACTTGCACAGAACCTTCGCCGGAGCAACCGGATCTTCATACCCAAATGCAACTGCGCTCGGCCCTTTGAAGTACTCGTCCACGCCCTCAATATTGAGTTCGTCTGCCGCACGCTTGAGCATATTGTTTTTGATGACTTTATACTCTACGCCCACTTCACGGAACTGGTTTCTTAAGCTCGTTACTTCTTCCACCGTAAGACCGCGATAGTCAAGTACCACCATGCACTGCGCACGCTTCATTTTGTCGACTACGTCCGCAACCGCTGCTTGCTTTTCTTGTAATTTCGCTTCTTTCAAATCGTTTCACCTCGCTGCTGCGCCTGATTCAAATAAAAAATGCTCTTCATAAAGCCCTGAAGACTTTATAAGAGCACAATCAAGCATTCTTAGAAAATCGACCTCGTCAGGACCTTTCGGTTTAAGCTTCCGCTCCTGAGTCTGTGGCTTTTTTACATTATTCATTTTTACGCAAGTAAAATAATACCATACACACGCCCCGCTGTCAAGGCTTTCAGTTCAGTTCGTCAAGCGTCAACGCGTACCCGGGCAGAAAATGCTCGATGAAATAAGTAACCTCGGCAAGCTTCATATCCTCCACCGCTTCTTTGGTGCGCGCACACGCCTTTTCAAATTCCGTATTGCCGCTCTTGAGTTCTTCCATACACTTGATATACGCGCTCAGCTTGTCCGCCGCCTTTACGATCACGCGCACGTCATCGTCCACTTCCTGCAGCACATAAGGCGCAATGCTTGGTTGCATCTCGTCGGGCAGCATGGATACAAGCCGTTCCTCCGCGTGCCGCTCGATCTTCTTATACGACTGCGTGATATCTTCGTCAAAATATTTGATGGGCGTGGGCAGATCACCGGTGATCACTTCGCTTGCCTCATGATAAAGCGCGGCGCACAGAACATCCTTCTCGCTTACAGTACTGCCAAAATATGTGTTTTTGATCACGCACAGCGCATGGGCTAAAAGCGATACCGTAAAGGTATGCTCTGCTACGTCCTCTTCCATATTGTTGCGCATAAGCCCCCAGCGTTTGATGTGCTTTAAGCGCGACATATAGGCATAAAAGCTCTTTTTCATCCTGTTACCGCCTCTTACGTTCTTTTTGCCATCATAGCATAAAAAGCAGGGAAAAACCACCGCTACAGCAAAACAATCCCAAGAATCAGCAGTCCGGTCGTAATCACAGGAAACAATCTGTCGATTGGTCGCAGGATCATCGGTTTATAGCAGGTACGCTTGGCTCTGTCGTCAAACCCCTGCGACTCCATCGCCGCCGCAAGCGCTTCTGACCACCGCACCGCCTTGACCATCAACGGCGTCAAAAGCACAGGCGAGATCGCCATCGGATATAGCCCGCGCGCGCGAAAGGCCGCCTTCGTCTTTTTGTATTCATGACTGATGTTCGGCAACAGCTGAAAAGATGCCAGCAGCCCGTACACGAATTTGACCGGCATATGAAGCTGTTGCTCCATCGAACGCACCAGCTTCATTGTATCTGTGGTAAACACGAACAGCATGCCAAGACTGCCGAACGCAAGCACCCTGCTCGCGAGCTGCAGCCCGTTGCCAATCGCGCCTCCCGAAATAAGCGAAGCCGTCGCCGCGCCTACCCCTACGTTGGAACCATCGTGGAACCTATAGCCCGTCATATACATGCCCACCGAAAGGATGAGCACAGGGATCAATACCCGCAATGCACTTTTCCAATTGATATGCGAAAACGCAAGCACCGCCATACATACGGCGACAATCGCAAAATTTAGGATCGTATTATATACAAAAGCGATGATCACGATCGGGATCAGTACCCCGATCAGCTTATAGGCCGGATTGATACTTTTCACTCTATATCCTCCCGCTTAAGCTTTCCATCCCGCAGCACATACAGCGCATCCGCATAGTCGTGTGCAAGCTGCCTGTCGTGTGTGGAGAAAATAAGCGTCAACCCCTGCTCTACCCGTCTGTCAAGCAGCTCCATCACCGCACGAATGGCGCGTAAGTCCTGCGCGTACGTCGGCTCGTCGCATACCAATATCTCGCAATCGTACGCCAGCAGGGCCGCCACCGCCAGCCTGCGCTGTTGCCCCTGGCTTAACATAAAGGGTGATAAAAAGCGGTATTTCCACAGCCCGATCTCTTTTAGAACATCCTTGACGCGCTGCTCCATCTCGTCTTCCGCCACCCTCTTTTTCAGGCTGACGGCGATCTCGTCAAACACGCTGGACGCAACAAACTGATCCTGCGGATTCTGGAACACAAACCCGAGCTTGTGGCTGAGCGCTTTTTTACGCAGCTTTTTCAGCTCCTGCCCATGCAGCAATACACTTCCCTGATAGGCAACAATGCCGCACAGCACAGAAAACAGCGTGCTTTTTCCGCTGCCCGAAAGCCCTGTCACGGCATAAGTCTTCCCTCTGGAAAAATCAGCGTCAAGGCCACTAAGAACCTTATTGTCCCCATACCCGGCACATAACCCGCGAATAGAGAGTACTTCTTCGTCCGTTCCCTTTTCGCGCCGCGCAGGCTCCCGATAGCTTTGCTCCGGATATACGATGCCAAGCTCCTCGAACGTTTGCTTGTATTCGCTCAGATTGTCGCGCGTGATCCCGCGCGCAAGCAGCTCTGCTCCCGTTCCGAGCAGCATCACCTCGTCCATGATCGGCAGCCAGTGCGCCACCTGATGATCTACCGCCACAATGCCGATGCCCATTTCCCTGTTGAGCCTTCCAATTCTTTGCACCAACTCGATGGTAGAGTCCGGATCGATGTTCGCAAACGGCTCGTCCAACAGCAGCCATTTTGGCCGCAGCAGGGTCACGCACGCAAGCATCATCTTTTGCTTTTCCCCGCCCGACAATGTGTGCAGCGCCTTTTCCTTCAGATGGGAAATCCCGCAGAAAGCGAGCGCCTCGTCCATCTGCCGCTGCATATCCGCCGGGTCTTCGCCCTTGTTTTCCAAACAGAATATCAGCTCGTTTTCCACCGTATCCATACAAAATTGCAAGTCCGGGTTCTGGAACATCATACCTACAAGCGGCATGCGCTCAGA
>NZ_JAYFPU010000135.1:0-7728 GCF_034927525.1 Christensenella sp. | reverse complement strand
CGACATCCGCACTCGATCCGGAAATGATACAGGAAGTGCTGGAGGTCATAGGAGACCTTGCGAAGAGCAATATCACGATGGTGATCGTGACGCACGAACTGGGATTGGCGCGCGAGGCGGCAGAGCGGGTCGTGTTTATGGAAAATGGACAGGTCGTAGATACAGGCTCGCCCAAAGAACTGTTTGACGAAGCAAAAAATCCGAGGATTCAGGCTTTCCTGAGTAAGATACTGAAATGAATAAGAAGAAGGTCATTGCAGCGGTACTGGCCGCTTTCATAGGAATGTTCTGTCTTTCGTCGTGTGCGCAAAACGACGATATATTGCGTGTGGGCGTTAAGATCGACGTACCGCGGTTCGGGTATCAAAACCCGGCGACAGGGCAGATCGAAGGTTTTGAGGTGGATATTGCAAGGGAGCTTGCAAAAGAGCTGAAAGGCTCGCCCGACAACCTTTCGCTCACGGGCGTGAACGTCACGACGCGCGGGGCGATGTTGGATAACGGGACGCTTGATGCGGCGCTGTGTACGTTTACGATCACCAAGCAGCGCAAAAAGAGCTACAATTTCAGCCAGCCGTATTACACCGACCACATCGGCGTACTTGTCAAAAAGGACGCAGGGATCAAAAGCTTAAAAGACCTCGACGGTAAGACGATCGGCGTGGCGCAGAGCGCAACAACAAAAGATAAGCTCACAGCCGCGGCGGACGAGCTCGGGATTACGCTCAAATTCAACGAATACGCGACATATCCGGAAATCAAGATCGCGCTCGTTTCAGGACGGGTAGACGCTTTTTCGGTGGACGAATCAATCCTGAACGGATATGTGGACGATACGACAGAGCTGCTGAAAGAGCAATTTGCGCCGCAGGAATACGGGGTGGCAAGCGCGCTCAATGATAAGGAGCTTGCGGCGGAGATCGACCGTGTGATCGGTGAAATGCAGGCAGACGGGCGCATGGAAGCACTGGAAAAGAAATGGGGGCTCAAAGAATGAACGACGTTTTTGCACCCTTCAAATGGGAAGCCCTGTTTGCAAGGGGAGATGAGCTCGCACAGGCGTTCTTGAATACGGTGCTGATCTCGCTGCTCGCGCTTTTGATCGCGCTTGCGCTCGGCTTTTTGTTCGGTATGATGTCTTATGCCAAGCACCGCGCGCCGCGCGCGATCAACCGTGTGTATGTGGAGATCGTACAAAATATCCCTCTGCTGCTACAGGTGTTCGTGCTTTACGCTGTGCTACCGCTTTTTGGTGTAATGATCGGCACGTTTATGATCGGTGTTATGGGCATCGGCATATACCACGGCGCATATATTTCGGAGGTCGTACACTCCGGGCTTTCGTCCGTACAAAAAGGGCAGTTCGAAGCGGCGCGGTCGCAGGGCTTTACCTACTGGGAAACGATGCGGCACATCATTTTGCCGCAGTCCATTAAAACGATGATGCCCGCGCTTGCGGTGCAGGCGGCAAATCTGATCAAAAACACATCGGTACTTGCGCTGATCGCGGGCGGAGAGCTGATGTATTTCTCTAATTCATTTGCATACGGCACCAGCTATTATGGCCCTGCCTATGTGGTGGCGGGCGTATTGTATTTTCTGCTGTGCTTCCCGCTCTCCCGCCTTGCGAAACGGCTGGAGGAAAGACGCAAAAAAGAGATCAAACCGGGGGAGGAGGATATCACATGTCAGAATTATTTACGTGGATAAATATCCGCTTCCTGCTGCAAGGCCTTTTGACGACGATCATTATTTCGATGATTGCAATAGCGCTTTCCATCGTGCTTGGTATGGTGATCGCCATCGGCCGCAATTCCCGCAATAAGATCGTTCCCAAAATCGCAGGGGTGTATATCGAGATATTCAAAAATACGCCGCTATTGCTGTGGATCATGCTCATCTTCTTTGTGGCGCGCATTCCGCCTATGGGCTCGGCGATCATGGCTTTCACACTGTTCACGTCCGCGGGAATCGCGGAAATACTGCGCGGCGGCATCAGCGCCATCCCGCAGGGGCAGTGGGAGGCGGCGCAGTCGCAGGGTTTCTCACGCGGCATGACATATTTTTATATTGTGATACCGCAGGCGGTACGCAACATGATCCCCGCACTGTTGTCGCAGATGGTCACGACCATCAAGGACACCTCCTACCTGTGGGGCGCAATGGCGATCCAGGAGCTGATGGGAAAGGGCATGATCCTGATGAATCTATACAATTCGACGACGCAGATATTCGCGATTTTCGGCATGATGGCGCTTCTTTATTTCATCGTGTGCTTCACCCTCTCGCAGTTTGTGCGACGCTACCAGAAGAAGTTCCGCACAGCGTCTATTCTATATGATTGATTCAAAAAACGCCCGCGGCTTCTCGCTGCGGGCGTTTTTTATGACTGTTATTACCGGAAATGCCGTGCGGCGAGATAATACACGACGCACATCGCACCCGTACAGATGAGCGCAGTTGCGACGATCTGCCGGAATTCAAACGATTCAAAGGTGATGCTTTGCGTATAGACGCGCGCCATCAGCGTGCAGAAAAATGCCGCAACAATGACCTGACCCACGCACAGGGCGATCTTTGCCAGATGGTATTGGGACTCGATGTTGTCAGCGGTAATTTTGACCGGATAGTGAAATAGGCGAGGGAACCGCGACAACAAAAAGAGCGCGCCGGACGTTCCGCTTCCCAGCAGGAAAAGCACAAACAATACAAGTTTCATACCAAACACCGAGACCAGCCCCTCCGGATCGCCCGCGACAGGCGGCGGGGAAGGAAGGATGCCCGCGGTAAGCGCAAAAAACGCGACCAAAAAAACCATACCCGCAAAGGTGAACCATTCGAGGATATACCGCCAGATACGCAGTGTTTGGATGTTCCTGATCTTCATGGGCGTAACCTATTTCCGCAGATCGACAAACCCGGAAGGATCGATGCTTCCTTCCTCAAACGTCCCCATATCTTCAAGGACACGAAGCGACGCTTCTAAAATAGTGAACATCAGCGGGCAGCCGCTGCCTTCGCCGAGGCGCATATTGAGCATAAGCGCGGGGGACAGGCCGAGCGCCTTTATGATAGGCAAATATCCCTGCTCCTCGCTCTGGTGGGAGGCAAACATATAGCTCGCGCTCATCGGGAC
This sequence comes from Christensenella sp., assembly GCF_034927525.1. Lineage (NCBI taxonomy): Bacteria > Bacillati > Bacillota > Clostridia > Christensenellales > Christensenellaceae > Christensenella > Christensenella sp. The sequence goes on along the minus strand of NZ_JAYFPU010000135.1, from coordinate 4,592 downwards.
AAGACGCTGTGCGCAAAGTGCGGCACACGCAGAGATAAACCCGTCGATCACAACAGGGATCTTGTAATGCGCACACGCCAAGTACGCGCCCGTCATAGCGGCAATATCCAGCCCGCCCACCTTAGAGATCACATCTCGTACGTCGTGCGGGTCGGGGCTGTTGATTTCGATCGCGCGTTCGATCGCCGCGATCTTGCGCTCATAGTGTTCATCGGTGATGCCCGCGCCTTTGCCGGCAAGAATACCGACGGGCTTTTGCAGCAGTACGGAAGCAACGGCGGCGGTGGTGGATGTATTACAGATACCCATTTCCCCCAGACCGATCACATCGTATTCCGCATGCGCGGCAACGGCGTCATAACCGGCCTTCATTGCCTTTTCGCATTGTGCTCGCGTCATAGCGGGCTCTTTTGCCATATCGTTCGTACCGTGCATAACAAGCGCGTCAATGATGTTTTTACGCTTCAATGGCTGCGCTACGCCAACATTGTAAACAAAAACATCAGCCCCGGCATGCGCCGCTAGCGCGTTCACGCCCGCGACACCATTTGCAATATTGATGGTCTGCATAGGCGTCACTTCCTGCGGGACAGGCGTGATGCTTTCCTCATAAATGCCGTTGTCCGCCGCAAATACAAGTACGCAGCGCTTGGTGAGCGAACCGCCCATATGGCCACGTATGCCCGCCAGCTGTACGGCGTATTCTTCCAGCCGTCCAAGGCTCCCCAAGGGCTTCGATAAAGAATCCACCCGCTCGCGGGCGTCGATCATCGCGTTTTCGCAAAGCGGCAATACATCAGAATAATCCATCGCTTAAAACTCCATCTTATCCTGCAGGAATTTGAGCACACCCTCCATCGGGATGCGCTGCTGCGCCATTGTGTCACGATCGCGTATGGTGACGCAATTGTCGTCTAAGGATTCAAAGTCCACGGTGACGCAATACGGCGTACCGATCTCGTCCTCGCGGCGGTAGCGCTTGCCGATGGAGCCCGCAAGGTCATAATCAATGTTTAAATGCTTGGAGAGGTCTGCAAACAGCTTGTCCGACGTTTCCGCAAGCTTTTTCTGCAGCGGCAGCACCGCAGCCTTAAACGGCGCAAGCGCCGGATGCAGGTGCATCACGATACGTGTATCGCCGTTTTCCAAGGTTTCTTCGTCATACGCTTCACACAGGAAGGCAAGCGCAACACGGTCAGCCCCCAGCGAAGGCTCGATGCAATACGGTACATATTTTTCGTTTGTGACCGGATCGAGATACTCGAGGCTTTCGCCCGAATGTGTCATATGTGCTTTCAGGTCAAAATCTGTCCTGTCGGCAATGCCCCACAGCTCGCCCCAGCCAAAGGGGAAGCGGTATTCGATGTCCGTCGTGGCGTTCGAATAGTGCGAAAGCTCCTCGGCGGAATGGTCGCGCAGCTTCAGGTTTTCGTCGTTGAGACCCAAATTCAGCAGCCAGTTATGGCAATAGTCCTTCCAATAGTTAAACCATTCAAATTCTTCCTTCGGGTCACAGAAGAACTCCAGCTCCATCTGCTCGAATTCACGGATGCGGAATATAAAGTTTCCGGGCGTGATCTCGTTGCGGAACGATTTGCCGATCTGTCCAATACCCATCGGCATCTTGCGGCGCGTCGTACGCAGCACGTTTTTGAAGTTGACAAAAATTCCCTGTGCCGTCTCGGGGCGCAGGTATATCTGCGCAGCCGTATCCTCGTTGACGCCCTGAAATGTTTTGAACATCAGGTTAAACTGGCGGATAGACGTGAAATCTTTTTTACCGCACGACGGGCACACGATGTGCTCCGCGATGAACGCTTCCATTTCTTCCTTGGTCATCGCTTCGACAGACTCGATATCAAGATTGTTTTCCGCAACATAATCCTCGATCAGCTTGTCGGCGCGGAACCGTTCTTTACAGCTTTTGCAGTCCATCAGCGGATCGTTGAAGCCGCCGACATGACCGGATGCGACCCACGTTTCAGGGTTCATCAAGATCGCCGCGTCAAGCCCCACGTTATGCGGGCATTCCTGCACGAATTTCTGCCACCATGCGCGTTTGACGTTGTTTTTGAACTCCACACCCAGCGGGCCGTAGTCCCACGAGTTCGCGAGCCCGCCATAGATTTCCGAGCCGGGGAAAACAAAGCCGCGTCCCTTCGCCAGCGCTACGATCTTATCCATTGTTTTTTCCATAATGTTCCCTCCCAAATTTTCGTAAAAAAAAACTTTCGCTCCCTCAAGTGCAGGGACGAAAGATACTTCCGCGGTTCCACCCTGGTTGGCTCAAAAAAAGCCCGCCTTCATTCGGTCTGCGTCCAAAAAGCCGGGATGCCATCCCCGAAAAACGCATCATATTTGTTTCTATACGCATTATCATAGCAATTTTTGGGGAAAAGTTCAACTGTTTTTTTGACAGGTGTGCTATACTGAAATAAATCATGCGCAGGCATTGCGTATGTGCTGGAAGGGAGAACGTGATGCAGCTATATGGAATCATTACGTTAGGATCAACGGTCGCGGTCATCATCGCCTGTGTCATCGCATATTGCGTCATACAACGAAAACGACATTTTCTGTGTCCGCGCTGCGGTACGCGCTTCAAAGAGTCGGGACTGAAAACCTTTTTCGTTTCGCAGCAGGGGACGGACAGGAAACTGACCTGCCCGCACTGCGGCATAAACGTATATATGGAAAACATCCACGATGAAGATTATCTGAAGGAACTCGAGAAGAAAGAACAGGGTACAAGCGAGGAGCCGGACGAAGAAGAAGCCGCGGAGCAGGGAACAAAATAACGTGTTACGGCAAAAGACCGCTACGGAATGTAGCGGTCTTTTATTAAGATTTAAGACACGATATATGATTTATATTGCTGATTCTATCTCCTTGTGCTATCATAAATCGTCCCTATCGGGCGAAAACTTTCCAGCTTTTTTCAAAGCGCGAAAATTCAGTATTATTTTAACAATTTATACCATTTTTATATAAGTAGTTTAGCAGGAGGGAGTAATCAGGATGGAACAGGTCATTTGGGGGTATGTGCGCGTATCGACAAGAGATCAGAATGAAGATAGACAGATGCTTGCGATGAGCGAGTTTGATGTGCCGAAAGACCACATTTATATGGATAAGATGAGTGGCAAGGATTTTGAGCGCCCGGCATACCGCAAACTGGTGAAGCGGATGAAGGAAGGCCATCTGCTGGTCATCAAAAGTATCGACAGACTGGGGCGCAACTACGACGAGATATTAGAGCAATGGCGTATCATCACTAAGGAAAAAAAGGTAGAAGTGGTAGTGCTCGATATGCCGCTGCTTGATACCCGGCAGGGGCGCGACTTGACAGGTACGCTGATCGCGGACATCGTATTGCAGCTTTTGTCTTACGTCGCACAAACAGAACGCGAAAATATCAGGCAGCGACAGGCGGAAGGCATTGCGGCGGCAAAGCTGCGCGGCGTGAAATTCGGACGTCCGCCAAAGCCTGTACCGCCTGCGTTTTACGAACTGCGCAAGCGGTGGCTAGACCGCGAAATATCCTCAAGAAATGCAGCGAATGCGATCGGCGTTGCGCAAGACACTTTTTTGCGTTGGGTGCGTATCAAGCCGGAGGCCGGGAACACCGGCGAGTTGGCAACAGAGTATTAATTGAAGGCGACGACAGAAACATTGAGCACTGTCGCAATGCACAACCACGCAAGATAAGGGATCAGCAGATACATAGCCGCCCGGCAGGAAGGCCAAACATTGCGCATCAGTATGACGAGGTTAACGAGCAGGGCGAGCATGATAAAAAGCGCGGGCAAAGGCTCCTGCATCAGGAAAAATACAGGAGACCACAGCGCATTTAGTATGATATTCAGGATATATCCAAAAACAGCACTGCCGCGAGGCTTGTGCTGCGTCGCTACAAGGGCAAAGGAGATTGCCAGCAGGACGTAAAGGACAGTCCATACGATGCCGAAAACAGACGGCGGAGGCTGCAAAGGCGAAAGGGTCAGCGACTGGTACCACGGCGTGTCCGTTTTGGTAGACAGGCTTGCGATCACAGCGCCGGCGGCGGTCAGCAACACGGCAAAAATTGCTTTGATACGTTTTGCGTTTTTTTCACGCCGCCGTTCTTCCATTTGATAAGTCATGATAAACATTAATATAATCCAGCCTTTTCAAAAAAATTAATTGAGAGCGATGATCGCAGCATTCAGATAGGTCGCAAACGCGATCCATACAAGATATGGAATGATCATATAAGAGGCCTCATGGCTGACTTTCCATACATTGCGCAGCAGGATCGCAGCGTTCACAAGGGTCGCGACCGCGACGAGCAGACCCGCAAGCGGACTTTTTAGCAGGAAAAACGCCGGAGACCACATGGCGCCCAAAAAGATGTTCAGGATATAGCCGATGTGGACGCCCTTGGTCATCTTAGGATTGAGTATCGAGATAACGAACGAACAGCCCATCAGTACATAAAGTGTTGTCCATACGATGCCAAATACCACATAGGGCGGATGAACCGGGGAAAGTGTGAGACCCAAAAACCACGGCGAATCGGTCTTCAGAGACATAAGCGCAAGCCCGGAACCCTC
>NZ_JAYFPU010000368.1:0-12093 GCF_034927525.1 Christensenella sp. | reverse complement strand
GGATTTAGACAACCTAAAATATGTTAATGACAGCTTTGGCCATGAAGCTGGAGACGTCTATATCCGCACAGCTGCAACACAGCTTTTAGCCGGTAGTCCAGTCGATGCCTTAGTTGCCCGGATGTCCGGGGATGAATTCATTCTATTTTTCTACAATCTGTCGGATATGGTGACCCTTCAAACAGCGGTGTCCAACCTGGAAGAAAATGTCCAGGGCCAATGCGTCATACTGCCTGACAAAAACGGCCACATCCTACATATGTCCGCCGGCATCGCCATTTACCCCACGCATAGCACTAATGCCGACCAGCTCATCCGTTACGCCGACTTTGCCATGTATCAAGGGAAAAAGGGCAGCAAGGGCTGCTTTATCTACTTCGATGCGAGTATTTATGACCAGGACCATCGGCCCCAATAAATGCGGCCAACTAAAAAATCTCCTTGAGCCCACCGCTCAAAGGAGGTTTTTTAGTTCTGCCGCCTATTCGAAGGGGTAAACCATGCCCCACTGATTACGGACCGCAGTTAAGGTAGACATCACATCCCTTATGATGGTCAGGTTTTCCTGCCCGCCCCCGTTGTTGACATAGTCCTCCATATCTGCCACCTCATAGCAAAGGGCATCGTCCGATTCTCCCGAGGTAATGACCTCCTTGCGGCCATCTGCCGTATGGGTAATGGTGGCCTCCGCTGCCCGGGGATACTCGCAGATTTCAATGTAGCCCTCTTCTCCGGCAATAACGCCGCGCTTAGGCTGCTTGGCCCGCATGGTCAGGGCGATGACGGCCATCTGCCCCTCTGGATTTTTCAGGATGATCCCGCTGGTTTCATCCACACCGGTTTCAAAATAATTGGCCGTGGTAAGGACCACATCCGGTGCCGCATCCATAAAATAACGGGCGAAGGACACCGCGTAAACGCCAATATCCAGCAGAGCGCCGCCAGCCAGGTTTTTAGAAAAGAAGCGGTTCTTTACATCGTATTCCTTACAGCTGCCAAAATTAACCTGCACCATCTTCACCTTGCCGATGGTGCCTTCTGCCACCATTTGGTGCAGCTTCTTATACAGCGGCATATGCAGCAGGGTCACGCCATCGCAAATAACCAGTCCACGTTCTTTGGCGATGGCTACGCATTCCTCCAGCTGGCGGCTGTTGACGGTGATGGCCTTTTCGCAAAAGACATGCTTTCCAGCCAGCAGGGCCGCCTTCATCATGGTGTAGTGGCGATTGTGAGGCGTCGCGATATAGACGATATCCACCACGGGATTCGCAAACATTTCCGCCGTACTGCCATAGGCTTGCTCAACCTTGAACTCCTGGGCATAGGCCTGGGCCCTCTCAAGGGTAGTCCCACACACCGCGTAGATGCTGCCGTGAACCTTGGTAAGAGCCGCTCCCATTTCATGGGCGATTAAACCCGTTCCTGCAATACCCCAATGTAGTTTTTTCATGATTCTACCTTCTTTCGTATCCTTCAATCCAATCAAGCGTCTTAACGTACCAGGGTGCAGATGCCATCCACCCCGGCAATGATGGCCGCTGAAGCCATCTGGTAAAACAGCCCTGTTTCCACCACTCCGGGAATGGCGGACAGCGCCGCCTGGCATTCCGCCGGGTTTGGTGCCTCATCGTAATACACATCCAACAGATAATGGCCATCATCAGTAATGGTCTGGCCGGCCTTGGTATCGCTTCTCCGCCAGGCCGTGCGCAGGCCCATGGCCGAAAGCCGAGCCTGTACCAGCCCCGCCGCAGCCGGCAGCACTTCTAAGGGGATGGGATAATCAAAACGTAGTACCTCATCCACCTTGGATTCATCCGCCAGAAGAATGTATTCCTTCGCCAAGGCTGCAGCTATTTTTTCCCGAGTATGAATCCCGCCGCAGCTTTTAATGGCGTTGAGGCGGGCATCCAGCTCGTCACAGCCATCAAAGGCCACATCCAAGTGCCCCACCATCTCTAAAGGTAGGATGGGGATGCCCGCAGCCCGGCACAGGGCCAGGGTATCCCCTGAGGGAGACGCCGCCTGGATGCGCAGCCCCGCTGCTGCCACTTCTTCAATCAACAGGCCCACTGTGGAGCCACCACCAAACCCCACCACCATGCCGTCTGTCAAATGCTTTAACGCCGCCTGGGCGCAGGCCCGCTTCATTTCACGCTCTTTCCGCCGTCAAGGGGCTTCTTTAAAAACCCCAGGACGATACAGCCCGCCGCTGCCCCTACGAGAATGGACACCAGATACATAACCGGGTTGCCGATGGTAGGCAGCACGAAGATACCGCCATGGGGCGCCCTCAGTGTGCATCCAAAGAGCATGGACAGCCCGCCGGCAATGGCCGATCCTAAAATACAGGACGGAATCACCCGCAGCGGATCGCTGGCTGCAAAGGGGATGGCCCCCTCAGAAATAAAGGACAGCCCCATGATATAGTTGACCAGCCCAGACTGACGTTCCTTCACCGTAAAGCGGTTTTTAAAAAAGGTGGTGCACAGGGCGATGGCCAAGGGCGGAATCATGCCTCCGGCCATCACCGCCGCCATGATTTCAAAATTCCCCTCTGCCAACTGGGAGGTGGCGAAAACATAAGAGGCCTTATTCACTGGGCCGCCCATATCCACCGACTGCATCCCGGCAACGACAATACCCAACAGCACCTTGCTGGTGCCATTCATACTGCTCAGTGCACCATTTAAGGTCGCATTGATGGCCCCCATGGCCGGATTGACCAGGGTGGTCACCACTGCTGCGGCCAAAATCCCCATCACCGGATAGATAAGCATGGGCCGGATGCTGTCCAGGGACTCCGGCATCCGTTTTGTCAGCGCCTTAAGCCCCAGAACAATATACCCAGCCACGAAGCCGGCAAACAGTGCCCCAAGGAAGCCCGCATTGACATCTCCTCCGGCGGGGTTCATAAAGGTCGAGCCCGCCCTGGCCACCATCCCGGCGATAAAGCCCACCGCCAAGCCAGGCCGGTCCGCAATGCTCATGGCGATATATCCCGCGAGCACCGGCAGCATCATGTTAAAAGCAAATTCGCCAATGGTTTTTAAATACGCGGCAAGCGGGGTGTTTTTCCCAAAATTAGCCGGATCGATGCTGAAATCATCAAAAAGGAAGGCCAAGGCGATGAGGATGCCCCCACCGATGACAAAGGGCAGCATGTGGGAAACCCCGTTCATCAAATGCTTGTAAAGCTTATGTCCAATGCTCTCCCCACCAGTGGAAGCACTGGCTTCCAGGCCGCCGCCCTCACGGTGATGGACCGGTACACTTCCAGAGAGGATTTCTGTAATCAGTTCCTCCGGCTTGTGGATTCCGTCCGCCACCTTTGTCGAAATCAGGGGCTTGCCATCGAACCGGGCAATGTCTACATTTTTATCCGCAGCGATGATAATGCCCTTTGCCGCTGCAATTTCCTCTGCTGTCAGCACATTTTTAGCACCATCAGCCCCTTGGGTCTCCACCTTGATGGACACCCCCATGGCCCGGCCCTGTTTTTCCAAGCTCTCCGCCGCCATAAAGGTATGGGCGATCCCCGTGGGGCAGGCTGTCACTGCAAGCACAGAGTAATGCCCCTCCGCGGTCTTCTTCGTTTCGCTTTTTTTAAGCTCCTTTTCCACAATCACTTGTAAAAAAGCCTCCGGGGTTTCCGAAGCCAAAAGAGCCTGGCGAAAGCCCTCGTCCATCAGCAGGGTGGACAGCTGGGCTAGGGCCTCTAAATGCACATCCTCCCCGCCCTCTGGTGCCGCAATCATAAAGAACAGCTGCACGGGCTCGCCATCCAATGCCTCGTAATCCACACCCTGGGAGACCACCATGGCCGAAAGTCCCGGACGCTTCACCGCACTGCACTTAGCATGGGGAATGGCGATCCCCCCGCCCACACCCGTGGTGCCCTGGGCCTCCCGATTAAGCACACCTTGGCGGTAAGCCGCCTTATCAGTCAGATTCCCCGACCGATCCATAAGCTCCACCATTAAATCAATGGCCTCTGCCTTCGTTCCAGGACACAGCCCCAGGCCGATGGACGATACCTCCAACAAATCAACGATACGCATGATTTCCTCCTCACGGAAATCGGGCAAGCCCCTTATCTGTCATTACAAATCATTACCCTGTCCGAGCCTATCCGATAATTATTTTCTTTAATAATAATCTCGAGAAAATTATTTTTATATCCATAGTATAGTAGCGAAAATTATTTTTGTCAATATTTTTTTAAGTAAATAATTATTCTTTCATGAGGTGTAGGAGGCTTAACCCACCCTATAATTTTTCATCAGAAATAAGATGCTCGCAGCGGCTCAGCTTGGCGTAGCTTTCCTCCTTACCAACGGTGAGGAAGAGGTATAGGATTTCGATTACCGTCATGGCCGATACCCGTGAAAAACAAAACTCGTTGAGGAAGAGCTTTTCTCGGGTGGCCGTTTGGAGATGGATGTCCACCGCCTGGCCAATGGCCGACTGGGGATTATTGGTAATGCCCACAGTAAGCACCCCACCCGCTTTGGCCGCCTCCACCATTTTGTACACCTGGCGGGATTCCCCAGAATTGGAAATGGCCACCAGCACATCCCCTGGCCGTAAATTAAGGGTAAAAGCCATCTGGGCTTCCCAGATGGTCCCCGCAATGGCACGGATGCCGATTTCACTTAGCTTATAGGCCGCATCCAAGGCCACGGGAATGGTATTTCCCACCGCTACAAACTGCACTGTGCCAGCCCCTTCAATGGCACTAAGCACCACCTCCAAATCCGCTGGGCGCAGCATGGCCACCGTCTGGCGCAGCTCTGCCACCTTATTGGCCAGGATATTATTTAAGGATTGGGCAATCTCCCCCCGGTTGATATCGTTGGAGATGGACACGCTCCCGTCCGTTTCCACAATCTCCCGGGCCAGGCCAACCTTGAGCTGATGGAAGCCCTCCAGCCCGCATTTCCTGCAAAAACGGGAGATGGTAGCCACACTGGTCCCGCTGGCCTCTGCCAGCTCCCCAATGGTAATATCCACCACCGCCTTGGGGTTGTTCATAATATAGGTTGCTACCTTTTTTTCTTGTTCAAAAAATCCATCAAATCCGGCAAAAATCCGATCTAAAATCGTTGGCTCTGTCTGCATTTCCCACCTCCACGAAAATTATTTTCATCTTGTATTATAGCATGAATGATGCTCTGGGTAAAATGGCAGCTGTAGTTAAAATCTCTGTGACAAAATTGACTTTCTATGGTATCATATAAAAATAACTTCTCTTGAGTTTTTGGATGAAATGTATGTTATTTCAATTTTGCCACAAACCTGCAGGAAGTTTTATTTTTTTAGACAACAAAGACTATGGGCTGTCTTTATCAACCTAAATTTACGATGAGGAACGTTAGTTTAATGCTATATATAGAACGAAGAAAAGAAATCCTAGCTATGCTGGTTCAAAGCGGTAGCGTCAAGGTTACAGATTTAGTAGACCTGTTTGATGTCGATGCTACGACGATTCGACGTGATTTAAAGGAGCTTTCAAAAGATCATGCTATTAACATCGTTTATGGTGGTGCTTACTATCAGAGGGAGCCTACCCACGGTGTCGTCGAAATCAATCCAATCCAAAAGCGAACGATCCACTATGAAGAAAAAAAGATTATCGCGAAAAAAGCTGCCGCACTGGTAGAAAACGGAGACACGATCATCATCAACAATGGCGTTACGGGCGAACTAATTCTCGATTATCTAAACGGATTGGAATCCATCAATCTCATTACCCAATCCCTGTCCATTGCTACAAGGGCATCGGCCCTTCCCTTTGTCCAACTCTACCTGCCCGGTGGAAAATACCGACCTTTGTCCGGGATGCTCTATGGTGACCTTGCCTCCAAATCCATCGAACAGTTAAGCGCCAACAAGATTTTCTTTGGCATCCTTTGTGTTTCCATCCAAAATGGTGTCACACACCCTTTCGTAGAAGAAATATCCGTCCTCCAATCCCTCCTCGAAATCAGCCAGCATAAATACCTGATTGCTGATTCCTCGAAATTTGGAAAAGTTTCCTTGGGAAAAGTCACCCAGCTCAACCATTTTGATGCTTTCATCGTCGATAATAATTTTCCTGATATCTATCGTGAATACGCGGAAACCAACGATATCGCCATTATATAAGTTCTGAAGCACACATCATTTTACATGATTGTGCTTTTTTATTGACTAAAAGTGCATAACAATGTATAATGATGTTAAATAAAGCGCGCTTATTACTTTTAAATAAAGAGAGGGTAATAAAATGAACAAGTATGTATTGGTTATCGATGAAGGAACAACGGGGACAAGAGCATTGATTTTTAACCAGAAGTTTGCGGTCGTTGGACAGGCATACGAAGAGTTTACGCAATTCACCCCAAGCGAAAACATGGTGGAGCATGATGCAGAGGAAATTTATCAAAAAAGCATAACCATGTGCAATCGGGCACTTGAATCCGCAAAGCTTTCTGCATCAGATATTGAATGCATCGGCATTACAAATCAAAGGAATACAGGGCTGGTTTGGAATAAAACAACTGGCAAACCATTGTATCACGCCCTGGTCTGGCAGGATTCCCGAATGGGAGAAGCCAGCAATGCCATCAAAGCATCAAGCTTTTTTAATGAGCTTCTGGCCGTCTCTGGTAAAAACATTACACCACATTGTGATGTACTCATTTTAAAATGGCTCTTGGAGCATGTGGAGGGTATCCAGGAAGAGCTTGACCGGAATAACGTCCTCTTTGGAACCATCGATACCTGGCTGGTGTGGAAGCTGACCGAAGGGAGGACCCATGCGACGAGTTTTTCCAACGCATCCAGCAGCGGCTGCATGGATGTTAAGGCTGGCAAATGGTACAAAGCCTTATTCGACCGGGTTGGGGTACCGATGGCATTGTTTCCGGAAATCAAGTCCGAATCTGCCGATTACGGCTACACCGAGGTACTTGGCTCCCGGATTCCCATCACAGGCGTCATTGCCGACCAGCAGTCTGCTTTATTTGCCCAGGGCTGCTTAGACCCCGGGAGTGTGAAATGCACCAATGGCACGGGTAGCTTTATGGATATCAACATTGGCAGTACCTATACGGTCCCCAGTGGTGGTGTCGACACCCTTATCGCATGGAACCTTGGTGGAAAGAACACTTACGCCGTCGAAGGATTTGCCGCTGTCACTGGATCAGCTGTCCAATGGCTGCGTGATGGCCTTAAAATCATTCATTGCTCTGCGGAAGTGGAATCTCTGGCATCCTCCGTCCCCGATACAAACGGGGTATACTTCGTCCCTGGGCTAATCGGACTCATCACCCCCTATCAGGATCCCTTCGCCCGCGGACTACTCATCGGTATCACACGTGGCACCACAGAGGCCCATATTGCCAGAGCCACCCTCGAGGCCATCGCCTTCCGAATCAAGGATATTCTGAATATCGTGGAGGACAACGGTATCCGGATTTCTGAAATAAAAATCGATGGTGGTGCTTCTGAAAACAATCTGCTCGCCCAAATCATCGCAGACTACTGTGACGCGACAGTCATACGGCCCCATTCTGTAGAAGCAACCAGCCTCGGTGCCGCCTTGATGGCATCCCTATACCTCGGCCACACCAACCTGGATGAAGTAAAGGATATGATGTCGGCAGACGCCACCTTCTCGCCTCGGATGGATGCTCAACAGCGCGATGAAACCTACGGAATCTGGCAGGAAGCCGTTGGTCGTTCACTCAATTGGCTCAAGCATTAAACGACAACCACCCATTCACGAGGAGATGATATTTTGAATAAACGTTTTGCAATGATCCGCACGCAGCTTTTGAATCAAATCCCCATGATTTGCATCCAAAGGGCAGAAATCGTCACAGAAGCCTATCAACACTTCGAAGCCTGCCCCGTTATCGAAAAACGTGCCCACGCCCTTGCCGCTGTTTTGCGCAAAATGAGCATTTATATCGATGATGGTGAGCTGATCGTCGGTAACCAGGCCAGCTGCCCCAGGGCGGCACCCCTTTTTCCTGAATACGCCTACGAATTCATCTTAGATGAGCTGGATTCTTTTGAAAACCGAAGTAGTGACCGCTTTATAATTGACGAAGGAAAAAAGGAAACCCTTCGCAAAATCCTGCCCTGGTGGCATGGAAAAACCCTGCGCGACCGTGCTCTGGCACGACAAAGCCAAGCCGTGTTGGACGATGTTAAAATCGGCGTTCTCGGCTGGCAGGGGAATGTATCCTCCGGAGAGGGCCACATTATTCCCGATTACGAAACCATCCTCCGCCTGGGATTTACAGGATTGCAGGCCCGGACAGCTGAAAAAATAGCGAATTTAGATTTAGCCGAGCCCCGTGATTTGGAAAAACTCTCCTTTTACCGCGCCTGTTCCGCAGTGCTTGACGGTGTTTTCCGCTATATCCATCGCTTTGAAATGCTCGCTTCTGAACAGGCAGAGAATTGTACGGACCCTGACCGGGCTGGGGAGCTGCTTAACCTATCCCGATGCTGCCATGACCTAATCTCCCGTCCCCCTGAAACCTTTACCGAAGCCCTCCAGTGCATTTGGTTCGTCCAAGTCATCCTGCACATCGAGTCCAACGGACACTCCCTATCCCTGGGACGGTTTGACCAGTACCTTTTTCCGTTTTATCAAAATGATATCGAACAAGGTATCCTCACATCAGAGCGCGCATATGAGCTGCTGGGCTGCTTCTATCTCAAGCTCTTTGGCAATAACAAGCTGCGCTCCTGGGGGACGACCCAAACCCAGCTAGGCTACCCTACCTACCAAAACATCTGTCTGGGAGGCCAGTTGGCTGATAAGCAGGATGCCACCAACGCTTTATCCTACCTTTGCCTTGATGCATTGGATGAAATCCATCTTCCGGAGCCCAATATCTACATCAGGGTACATCCGGGGACACCCCAAGCTTTTCTCAAACGGGCTATTAAAATCGTGAAAGCCGGTGTCGGTATGCCGTCCTTCGTTAATGACCAAGTCATCATCCCCGCCCTGGAAAAACGGGGGATTCCATCATCGGATGCGCTCAATTATTCCACCATGGGCTGTACTGAGGTCCAGGTCCCTGGTAAATGGGGCTACCGTGCCAATGGAAAAAGTAAAATAAACCTGCTGCGCATTTTAGAAATCGTGCTGAACGGCGGTATTGATGCCAAAACCGGCATACGGGTCATCAAAGGCCTTCAGCCACTACGAGAATGCACCTCCTTTGATGAGATTGAGGCCGGTTATCACAAGGCCATCGACTATTACATGCGCCTCCACGTCATCGCCGACAATACCAATGAAATCGCCATGGCTGAGATGGTTCCCGATGCTTTTTGTTCCATGCTGATGCAAGACTGTCTTGGACGGGGACAGGCCATCAAAGACGGCGGAACAGTGTACGATATGGTAAGCGGAACCCTGGTCGGTATTCCAAACATCGGCAATGCACTCTATGCCATTAAAACCATCGTCTTTGATAAAAAGCGTATTTCTCCTGATGAACTGCAGGATGCATTGGCCACCGATTTTTCCAGCAAAAAAGGACGCTCTATCCAAGCCCTGTTAGAAAATGCACCAAAATATGGCAATGATCTCCCAGAAGTCGATGAACTGACACGCAGGACCTCAGATTACTATACCCAGCAGATTTATAACTATAAAACCATGCGAAACGGCAAGGGCCCCATCGGGTGCTGCTACACAAGCTCCACAGTCACCATCACTGCTAATATCCCCTGTGGTGCAGCGGTTGGGGCTACTCCCGATGGCAGAAGAGCCGGCGCACCGACGGCAGAAGGTGTTTCCCCCGCAAGGGGAACCCTAAAGAACGGTCTGACCGCCGTATTTAAATCCGTCGGCCGATTATCCAACGATTTATTCACCGGAGGCCAGCTGCTCAATGTGCGTATTAACCCTGACACCCTGGTCAGTGAAGCCGAAGAGGACAAGTTTGCAGCCATCCTCCGGACTGCGGGCGATTTAAAATGCTGGCATTCCCAGTACAATGTTCTCTCTGATGAAACTCTGCGGGATGCCCAGGCCCATCCAGAAAATTACAAGGACCTTATGGTCCGGGTTGCCGGGTACAGTGCACTGTTCACCTCATTAAACCCAGAGCTGCAAGAGGACATTATCGCGCGAACACAGTTTAATTTATGACGAAGGCTAAAATATTTAATATTCAACGCTACGCCATCCACGACGGGCCGGGCATCCGTACCACCGTTTTTTTCAAAGGGTGCCCCCTCGAGTGCCGTTGGTGCTGCAATCCGGAATCCCAGAGGGTAGCAAGCGACCTGTCCTACAACTCAAACCAATGTATTGGCTGCAGCACTTGTATCAGCGCCTGTTCCAAGCATGCCTTAACCCTCACCGCTGATACAATCCAAATCAACCGTTCATACTGCCATGACTGCCAATCCTTTACCTGCACCACTGCCTGCCCCTCCGGCGCTTTAACAAACTACGGAAAATACGTCAGCGTGGACGAGGTCATGGCCGAAATTGAAAAGGATGCGGCCTTTTATCAAAATTCTGGCGGTGGAATGACAGCAAGCGGGGGAGAACCCCTGCTGTGGCCCCAATTCATTGCAGCATGTTTTTTACGATGCCAAGCCCAGGGATTTACCACAGCGGTAGAAACCACACTCCAGATTCCCTGGAAAAATATACGCACAGTGCTTCCCTATACCAATTTATTTTTATGTGATATTAAACATACCCAGGCTGACCGCCTGCGCCAGTGGACAAAGGGTGATGCCAAGCAGATTGCCCATCATCTGCGGATGCTCATTGAGGCGAATGCTAAAGTGCTTGTCCGTGTTCCGTTGATACCGGGATTTAATGCCGATGAAAACAGCATCCGCGCCATTTGTGCATTCGTCAAATCTCAAGGGCTCCACGAAATTTCACTCCTCCCCTTCCATCGTTTGGGAGAAGGCAAATACCTAGAGCTTTCCAGACCCTATGCGTTTCATGGCATCAAGCCGATTGCAAAAGAAACACTTACCACGCTACGGTGCATCCCGCAGGATTATGACATCCGCCTCGTTGAGGGTTTATAGCCTATAGAAAAGGAGCCCAGCTAGCTGGACTCCTTTTCGTTCGTTCTATATAAACCTATTTTCGGCCCACAGCCTTCTTAGCCGCTTCCACAATGGCAGCGGTGTTCAGATTATAATGTTCCAGCACATCCACAGCTTTACCAGATTGTCCAAACTGATCCATAATCCCGACTTTTTCCACCGGAGCCGGCAGGGTTTCAGCCAGTACTTCACACACCGCACCCGCTAAACCGCCGATGATCGAGTGTTCTTCTGCGGTAACGATGGCACCGGTTTCCTTAGCAGCAGCGACAATGGCATCCCGGTCAATGGGTTTAATGCAGCCCATATTTAACACCCGGGCACTAATCCCTTCACCAGCCAGAATTTCAGCGGCTTCCACAGCCTTTTCAACCATCAAACCGATGGCGATGATGGTAACATCAGTCCCTTCTTTCAGGGTGACCGCCTTACCCAGTTCGAACTGATAATCTTCCGGCAGGATGACTTCTGTTGCCAGACGACCCAGACGTAAGTATACCGGTCCGTTCAATTCGACGGCAGCATCCATCATTCGCTTGGTTTCTACGGCATCTGCCGGGACCAGGACCGTCATATTGGGCAGGACACGCATCAGGGCAATATCTTCCACAGATTGGTGGGAACCCCCATCTTCCCCAACGGAGAGTCCCGCATGGGTACAGGCCACTTTGACATTCATCTTAGGATAGCAGATGCTGTTCCGAATGACTTCAAAAGCACGACCTGCTCCAAAGATGGCAAAGGTACTGGCAAAGGGAATTTTCCCAGTAGTCGACAGGCCTGCAGCCATGCCCATCATATCACATTCTGCAATCCCAGCATTAAAATGGCGTTCTGGAATGGCTTTTTTAAAGTCAGCGGTCTTGGTGGCGCCGGAGAGGTCGGCATCCAGGACGACGATGTTTTCATTCTTTTCGCCCAATTCCACCAGGTATTTTCCGTAAGCTTCTCTCGTTGCGATTTTGCTCATATTCGATTCTCCTATCTCTAATCTCACTT
>NZ_JAYFPU010000217.1:0-2481 GCF_034927525.1 Christensenella sp. | reverse complement strand
GGAATGCTGACCACACGCGACTCGATGCCTTCCTGCGCCAAAATATCCAGCGCGCGCAGCGTTGCCTTCTTTCCCGCACTGTCACCGTCATACGAGACGTATACATTGCTCACATAGCGCTTCAGCAAACGCGCCTGATCTTGTGTCAGCGCCGTTCCCAACGTCGCCACACATTCGGGTATCCCATAGGCATGCATCGCAATCACGTCCATATAGCCTTCCACCAAAACCAAATGCTTTACATTTTTCTGCTTACGGATCATATTCAGGTTATAAAGATTCTTGCTCTTATTGAACGCTGCAGTTTCCGGTGAGTTCAGATATTTTGGCAGACTGTCGTCCATCACCCGTCCGCCAAAACCGATCACATTGGAAAACGTATTGATAATAGGCATCACAACGCGGTTGCGGAACATATCATAGCATTTCCCGTCATTGATCTTTACAAGCCCCGCAAGCTGCATATCCTGCTTGGTGTACCCATCCTCGGTCAGCAGTTTAAGAAGGCTGTCCCACTTGTCCTGCGCATACCCCATGCCGAATGTTTTGATGATCCTGTCGTTAAGTCCACGACTATGCAGATAAGCAAGCGCTTCCTTGCCCTGCGCTTCATATAAGTTTTTGTGAAAAAACTGCGCCGCGGTCTTGTTCATAACAAATATCTTCTCGCGCTGCTGTTTGCGTTTCTCATAATTGGAGTCGTCCGCTACATCCGGCACGGGAAGCTTTACCTTGTCCGCCAGATAGCGGCACGCCTCCGGAAAAGACATTTTCTCCTGCTCCATCACAAAGTGGATCGCATTACCGCCCTTGCCGCAGCCAAAGCAATGGAAAAAGCCCTTCTCAGGGGTAACGGAAAAACTGGGTGTTTTTTCGTTATGAAAAGGACAACAAGCCCACCATCTGCCGGACTTGTTCTGTAACGTCACATATTCACCGATCAAATCAACAAGATTTACTTTCAGCAGTAATTCCTGTATCCATTCATCCGAAAAATAAGCCATTCAGAACCTCTCACAAAACTCTTTCTTACTATATAATATTACACACGGCAGGGTCAAAGTCCTTTTCTGCTAACATGAAAAAAAGGCGGCTGTCTGTAACCAGCCGCCTTCCTGTTTCCTTATTGTTCGCGATATTTGGGCTTCTGCTCATAGAACGTATGCAAAAGCGTATGCGACTTATGACCGTTCGGTTCCCCCAGGAAATCCTTATACAGCATCTGGATATCCGGGTTCTCATGCGACTTTCTCAGCGTCTTGTCGCAATCCTCGTCATACAGGCCTTGTGCACGCACGACACGCGGATCAAGCGTATTTTTGACACGAGCCGAAACGATGGGTTGTCCACCGCCATTTACACAACCGCCCGGGCAAGCCATAACCTCGATGAAATGATACTCCTTTTGTCCGCGGCGCACTGCCTCGAGAAGCTTTTTCGCGTTTGCCGTACCGCTTACGATCGCAACTTTTACATTTAAGTCGCCAATCTTCACTTCCGCTTCCTTGATGCCGGAAATACCGCGCACATCACAGAAATCGACATTTTTGAGTTCCTCACCCGTCAGCACCTCAGCGACTGTACGAAGCGCCGCTTCCATCACACCGCCCGTCGCGCCGAAGATAACGCCCGCGCCCGTGGATGTACCCAACACCTCGTCAAAATCCTCATCTGGCAGATTCACAAAATCAATGTTCGCTTCCTTGATCATCTGTGCCATTTCGCGCGTCGTAAGAACTGCATCGACATCCTGATACCCCGTTCCCGCTTCGCCCGCACGATCCTTTTCGTACTTTTTAGCAGTACAAGGCATAACAGAAACCGTAAATATTTTCGCAGGATCGATCCCGTTCTGCTCAGCATAATAGGATTTGATGATCGCGCCCAGCATCTGATGGGGCGATTTGCAGGTAGAAAGATTATCCAGCATATCCGGGAAGAAATACTCCGCATATTTGATCCATCCCGGCGAGCAGGATGTGATCATCGGCAATGTTCCGCCGTTTTTCACACGATTGATGAACTCGTAGCCTTCTTCCATGATCGTAAGGTCTGCGCCGAAATCGGTGTCAAACACCTTATCGAATCCCATCTTACGCAGCGCAGCAGCAAGCTTGCCCGTTACGCGCGTACCCATCGGCATACCAAATTCTTCGCCGATCGCAACACGCACCGCCGGAGCCGGCTGTACCACAACATGAAGATTGGGGTTATGAAGCGCCGCCCACACATTGTCCATCTCACTCTTTTCCTTAAGCGCGCCCACCGGGCACGATACGATACATTGTCCGCAATTGATGCACGGTACGTCCACTAAAGATTTGCCCCACACAGGCTCGATCATCGTTTTGAATCCACGATTCGTCGCGCTTATCACGCCCACGCCCTGCTGTTTTCCGCAAGCCGCCACACAGCGCTTGCAGATCACGCACTTGTTCGGGTTTCGCACTACGGAAACAGATTCCTCATCCAGATCTTTTT
>NZ_JAYFPU010000148.1:0-8515 GCF_034927525.1 Christensenella sp. | reverse complement strand
TATAGTTATAGTCGTTTTCCTGCAGGAGATTTGTACGCTTGTATCTTTCCTTTATCATGTTGTTTTCTCCAAATGTCAGTCAAGCATCGCAACAAATTCCGCGATGCGCCCCAGCCCCTTTTCGATGTTTTCACGCGAAATCGCATAGGACAGGCGGACAAAATCATCCGCGCCGAATGCCGCACCCGGAATGACTGCCGTCAGCTTTTTCTCCAGCAGCTTTTCTGCAAAATCCACCGAGCCTTTGATCTCTTCGCCGTCAAGCTTACGTCCTTTTATATCTGAAATATTGAGCATCACATAAAACGCGCCCATGGGCGTCACGCACGAAAGACCGTCGATCTTGTTGATCATTTCCACCATCATCTTGCGGCGCGCATTAAATTCTTCGCGCATCGCGATGATCTCGTCACGCGGTCCTGTGAGTGCAGCGATCCCCGCAAACTGCGCGATCGAACACGGGTTGGACGTTGCGTGGCTCTGGTAGCTTCCCATCACTTTTGCGATATCCGCTCTGCTTGCCGTATAGCCGATGCGCCAGCCGGTCATGGCGTATGTCTTGGAAAGCCCGTTGACAAGGATCGTACGCTCGTATGCATCCTCGCTGATCGCCGCGATGCTCGTATGCTTGTTATCATCGTAGACCAGCTCGTCGTATATCTCGTCCGATACGATGAAGAAATCATGCTTTTTCGCAACTGCTGCGATGTCTTCAAGCGTCTTTTGGGAATAGATACATCCGCACGGGTTTGACGGGTTGTTGACGATGATCGCCTTGGTCTTTTGTGTGACCGCCGCCTCAATGTCCTTTGCAAGCGGCTCGAAATTATTGCATTCATGCGCGCCGACATACACGGGCACGCCATCTGCCATCTTGATAAGCTCCGGATAGGTGAGCCAGTAGGGCGTAATGACGATCACTTCGTCGCCCGGATTGAGGATCGCCTGGAACACATTGAACAGGGAGTGCTTGGCTCCGTTAGAGATCACGATCTGTGCCGGGTCATAAGAAAGTCCATGCTTTTTCAGATCCTTGCATACTGCTTTTTTGAGCTCCACCGTTCCCGACGCCGGTGTATATTTTGTCATGCCGATCTTCAGCGCTTCGATCGCCGCATCCTTGATGTGCTGCGGGGTGTCAAAGTCTGGCTCGCCCGCGCCAAAACCCACCACGTCGAGTCCGCGTTTTTTCATATCCTTCGCCATCGCCGTGATTTTAAGCGTCAGCGACGGCGAAATTGCAAGTGCTTTTTCTGAAAGTTGCATTTTGTACCTCCGGTAAATAACATTATCAATCTTATATAAATGCGCTTACGCGCACTTGTATTGCACTGTTAGCATATCTATTCTAATACAATCCAAGACTGAAAGCAAGTATTATTATTACCCTAAAATGCAAATTTCAAATAAAAATTTTTCGTTTTTGTGTTTCACACGAACATCTTGATTTTCCCGTCCCTAAAATGATACAATAATAGTATTATCGAAACCTAAAATACAATAGATTGGAGACCAAACAGATGGCAGATTATGCGATTACATGCAGCTCCACTGCTGACCTCCCTACCGAATTTGCTAAGGAGCATGATATTACCGTTCTACCCTACCAGTTTTTTATGGACGGAAAAGAGTATTATGACGACCAAGGCGTTTCTATTACGACCCACGATTTTTATGAAAAGGTGCGCGCAGGCTCTATGCCTACCACGTCGATGGTAAACGCAGACCGATATATCGCGTTTTTTACGCCGTTTTTGGAAGCGGGCAAGGACGTCCTGCATCTCGAGTTTTCTTCCGGTCTGTCAGGCTCTTTTGACAACGCGGTCATGGTTGCAGAGCAGCTGATGCAAAAATATCCGGGACGTACGGTCAAGGTTGTCGATTCCCTTTCGGCTTCACGTGGTTATGGGCTGTTCGTGCATCTCGTTATGCTGAAAAAAGAAGAAGGCGCGACGCTTGAAGAAGCGTATACCTATGCAGAGGAACTGAAGTGGAAGATCACGCATTGGTTTGCCGTAGACAGCTTGGAACATCTGCGCCGCGGCGGCAGGGTTTCGCGCGCCAGCGCGTTTTTAGGAACGATGTTAAACATCAAGCCTGTGCTTGCTTTCAATAACGAAGGAAAGATTATTCCGATCGAAAAAATACGCGGACGCAAAAAATCGCTGATCGAATTGGTCAATAAAATGGAAGAGGATATCGGCGATCCTGACGGTCAGATTATTTACGTCGGACATGCCGCTTGCCCAGAAGACGCAGAATTTGTGATCGAGCTGATTCGCGAACGATTCCCCTCTGTCAAGGATATCCTGCTGAATTACACCGGCCCTGTGATCGGTGCGCATTCCGGCCCGGGAACGGTTAATGTCCACTACGTTGGCAAACAGCGTGTAGATACCAAATTCAAATAAGCTGTTCGATCAAAAAGGCGCCGGATAACCAGCGCCTTTTTTGTATCCTGTTTTTTATTTCATGCTTTCCTGTTTTCTCTTCTTATAATACGGAAACAAATAGGAATACCCCTCCACTTCCATATCAGCTTCGGGAATAAAACGGATCGACGCGCCATTGATGCAGTACCGTAGTCCGCCGCGTTCCTGCGGCCCATCGTCAAACACGTGCCCCAGATGAAAATCCCCGGCGGCGCTCCTGACCTCTGTGCGTATCATTCCGTGTGATAAATCCCTGCGCGTGACGACAAAATCTTCACTGATCGGACAGGAGAAACTTGGCCAGCCGCATTCGGATGGGAATTTATCGAACGACGTAAAGAGCGGCTGACCCGTTACGGCGTCCACATAAATCCCCTCATGGTCGTTCTCCCAATATTCACTGGTGTACGGATGCTCTGTGCCATCCTCGCACATCACGTAATATTGTTCTTCATTCAGCCTGCTGCGCAGTTCTTCCTCCGAAGGTCTCTTATACTCGGGCATACTCTGGCTCGTAGGTTCCTGCATAGTTGAACGCCTCCTTTCCAATATGGCAATATCCAGTCGGATACTTGTCGAGATATTTCTGATGATATTCTTCCGCCGTATAATAATTTTTGAGCGGCATGATCTCTGTCACGATCGGCTGTTCATACTTTTCCTGTTCCTTTGCCGCATATGCGCGGATCGTTTCTTCATCCGCCTCATCCAAATAATAGATGCCCGTGCGGTATTGCTGTCCGACATCGTTTCCCTGCCTGTCCGTTACGGTAGGGTCTATCACGTGAAAATACAAGTGAAGCACATCCGTAAGGCCAAGCTTTGTTTCATCGTAGCGCAGGCGGATCGCTTCTGCAAAACCCGTGTCGCCACAGCAAACCTGTACATAGCTCGGATTGTGCGCCGTACCATTTACATAGCCGGTCTGTGTCTCGAGCACGCCTACCACGCAGTCAAAATATTTTTGCAGACCCCAAAAGCATCCTCCGGCCAGATAAATCTCTTTCATTCGGTGTCCCTTCTTCCCCCATAATACATGTCATATATTATATAACCCACTCTTCGAAAAGTTATGTACGGAATATTAACTTTTTTTAAAGCTTTCCCTGAAAGATTTGACACATCCGGTGAATACAGATAAACTCTTACATAGAAATCAGAGGAGATCATACATGAGAAAGCTTATTTGCATTTTACTGACACTCGTCATCGTGCTATCCTGCGCGACGGCGTTTGCTGCGCCCGAGTCTTCTTCGGGCAGTTCTTATACGGTTACGGTGAAGGCCGAGACCGAAGGCACGGGTACCGTGACCGGCGGCGGCACTTATTCTGCCGGAAAAAACGCAGCCCTCAATGCGAGTCCTGCGGAAGGATATATTTTTGCGGGTTGGTTCAAAGAAGGGGATATGACCACTCCCGTTAGCACAACGCCAGAGTTCACCTATTCGCTGGAGCAAGACCGTACGTTTATCGCACGGTTCGATAAAAAATATACCGTTGCCCTGTCCTCCGACCCGGAGGGCGGCGGAACCGTTTCCCAGAGCGGAAGCGGAGAATATATGCAGAACGATTCTGTCACGGTAACGGCACAGCCAGCCGATAACTATACGTTCATCGGCTGGTTTGACGCCGGCTCCCCTTCTGCGGATCCAATCAGCGCCGAAGCTTCCTATACGTTTGAGATGCAAACCGATATGCAGCTTGTCGCGAGGTTTTCCGCGAGCTACACACTCGACCTGACAGTGAGTCCGCAGGAAGGCGGCAGCGTTTCGGGCGGCGGTAATTTTTCGGGCGGCAGCGTTGTTACCGTTACCGCGACACCCGCAGATGGATACCGGTTTGCGGGCTGGTATGACATCGGCTCTCCCGGCAAGATCATCAGTACCGAGGAAAGCTACAACCTAAATCTTGACGAAAACCGTAGCTTGGGCGCGCTTTTTGAGCGCAGCTATGGTTATACGATCCTGTGGATATTGATCTGGATCGGCGTTGGCTTTGCGGTCTTTGTGATCATTATGCGGATCATCCGCCGCGTGCGCATCGTTAGGCGCACAAAGCGCAGGAATTACAGCCGGCGCCCACGCAGATAAATATAAATAAATGAAGAACGGCTGATGCAATCGCATCGGCCGTTTTTGTTTTCGGCAATCTCCAGTCACACTTTTCTCAAAAATACGTTGATTCTGTCTGTTTGTGTGACCGTAAGTGTGACCACATTATTTTATACTATAAACAAGAAATGAAAAACAGGAGAGCAAGTAAAATGGAAACCAAAAACAACGTCAATACTAAAAAGAAGAAAGCGATCATCATCATTTCTCTTATATTGTGCGTTTTGTTGTGTGTAAGCCCTGTTGCTTTCAGTCACTCCGCGTATGTTGATGAGAACAGCGATGGCCAGACTGTAGAAATCAAGGACGGCCCTACGCCTCTCGCGGCGGGCAGCCCTCAGGATGCGGATCAGGCAGAACAGGCGGCATCACCCGCCACCCCTGTACGCGAAGAACTGACGCAGGTAACACAGGCCGTTCCGGTAAACGGGCAGCCTGTTGTCCGCGACAACAACGATACAGTCACAGACCCCGGTACACCGGACGCACCCATAGTTGTTCCTGACCAACCGGTCACCGAGCCGAATACGCCGGTCGTTGATCCGGACGAGCCTGTTGTCGATCCTGATGCCCCGATCGTTGATCCGGACGAGCCCGCTGTCGATCCTGATGCCCCGGTCGTTGATCCGGATGCCCCAAGTGGCACTAACACAGAGATCACGCTTGCTTATGCACAGCGCGTGATAGACGGGTACAGTGCCTGTTCTACAGATAAGGAACGCCAGGAATATTTTGGGATCACAAACAACAATTTTTCAAATGACACCTTCCGCGACAAGCTGCAGGAAATGATGGGCGCCCCGCTTCCGCTGGAAAACAATATAACCGGACAAGCCGCTTATTGCAGTGATTTGACTTTGTACCTGCACGTATATTTTGTAAAGGACGGAAGCGCAAGAACGCCTGTGATCTATGCAACGGCAACGGGCGCGGCCAACGGCTCCGGCCGCTGGGAAGCCTGGATGATCTATATGAGCGGTACATGGTACGAAAGTCAGAAGACCCATGAGTACAACGGCTCTCACCAGCCGACCGGTATCTCCTCCTTTAACAACAGGAGTATCCCGGAAATTTCAGCAATGCTAAACGATGCTGCACAGTTCCTGCCTCTTGGTACAACGCCTGTCGAAGCAGAAGAACCTGTCGTAGAAGAATTGACCGTAACAGAAAACGCCATTGCGGATGTTCCTGAGGCCATAGCTACGCCACAAGATCTGGTTGTCCCGACTGAACCGCTAAGTGACGCCGAGCCACAGCCCGCCGACAGTACGCCTGTCGAACCGGCTCCGGCGGTCATACCGGAAACGATCATTCTGCCGCAGGAAGAACTGGCTGCCGAATAAACAATAATCATCAAGCCCCGGAAAAATTCCGGGGCTTTTTTGTTTGTATTGACAATACCTTTTACCTTGTGTAATATTGAATTATAATTCAATGAATGGATGTTCAATATATGAATAAACGTAAAGAACAAAAAGAACAGCGCCGTATGCAAATTTTAGAAGTTGCGCTCGATCTTTTTATCCACAAAGGTTATGCCGCGACAAAGATCAGCGATATTGCGGAGGCCGCCGACATGAGCACCGGCTTACTGTTTCATTACTTTTCTTCCAAAGAGCACTTATATGAGGAGCTGATGAAGATCGGCGTGAGCGGTCCTGAATCCCTCACGGCTCAGCTCAGTGGACTGGCTCCGCTTGCCTTCTTCGAGCAGATGTGCTCCCAGATTTTTGCCGGTATTGTACGCGATCCGTTTACTGCGAAAATGTTTGTGCTTATGACGCAAGCTTTTTCCAGTGCGGCAACCCCCGATCATATCCAAAAAACGATCCAACGGATCAATTATTACGAGCTTTCCGTGCCCATGATTGCAGCGGGACAAAAGGAGGGCACGATCCGCGATGGCGATCCGCTCGCCCTCTCTGTTGCATATTGGACTGCAATACAGGGCGTTGCGCAGGCCGTCGCGCTTTACAGCATGCCCTGCGCGCACAGCGAATGGATCGTAGATATTATAAGGAGAAAACCATGAAAAATGTAACGGTTATCGGCGGCGGTATCGCCGGACTTTCCGCAGGCATCTATGCGTGCCGCAGCGGCTTTGAAGCAACGATCCTTGAAATGCATACCATCCCCGGCGGCAACTCGACCAGCTGGAAAAGAAAAGGTTATTTTTTCGAGGGTGGTCTTCATTGGCTGGTCGGCTCCTCTGCTAAAGCACCGCTCAACCGGCTGTGGCGTGAGACAGGCGCGCTCGATGAAGCTACGCCTGTCTACAACCGCGATCCTTTTCTTACGTACCTTGATGGCAATACGGAAATCTGTTTGTACCGCAACGCGGATAAGCTTGAGCAGCATTTGCTGTCTGTCTCGCCGCAGGATGCAAAAATGATCCGCTCCCTGTGTAAGGACATCCGTAAATTTGGCAAAATGGCTATGCCTATCATGGATATAAAGGGCGTGCAGGTCAAGCGCAAGAGCGCTCCGCCCCTTTCTATGATGTTTTCAATGATGTCTGCATTGCCGCGCATGAATGCGCTTTCCAAGCTGTCCTGTGGGGAATACGTTGCACAGTTCAAGCATCCCGGCCTGCGCACTGTACTGCAAAATATTGTAGGCAGCGAAGCGTTTGCCGCGAATTCGATCCACTTTACATTGGGCGGTCTATCGGTAGGCGACGCAGGATATCCTGAAGGGGGCTCGCTTGCTATGGCGCAGCGCATGGCTGACCGTTTTACAGCATTGGGCGGAGATATCCGTTACAGCACGCGCGTCGAGCGTGTAGTCACAGACAACGGACGTGTGACTGGTGTTATCGTCAATGGAGAAAAGCTGCAAGCAGATGCAGTCATTGTGACGGCGGATGCTATGAGCGCAGTGGATACCTTGTTTGAGGCTCCGCTTCACGAACCGTGGATGGATGAAATGCGCAAAAGAACAAAGCCCATATTGGATACCTTCCTGTGTCTGGGGGCTGAAGCCAATCTGTCTTCCCTGCCAGAAAACCTCATTCTTCCATTGGAGGAGTCCATCGAATTTGCTGGTGAGAAGCTGCATGTTTTAGGACTCAACAACTACGCAGGTTTTGCAGGCTATGCGCCTGACGGCTGCACTGCGCTTACATCAACTACGCAGGTTTTGCAGGCTATGCGCCTGACGGCTGCACTGCGCTTACATCTGCATTCATTGCCAATGACGATACTTATGCCTACTGGAAGCAGGCAAAGCAGGACGGGACATATGACGCAAAAAAACAGCAGCTCGCAGAAGCGGTTATGGATCGCTTAGGCAAGAGGTTTCCACAATTAAAAGATAAATTTGTGGCATGGGACGTCGCAACGCCACTCACTTATGAACGCTATTGCGGTACCTACAAAGGGTCGTGGATGACGATCATGGAAGCAAACAAGCCGCAGGCAAATTATCCGTTGAAATCGGAAGCCATAACCGGTCTTTATTTTGCCGGCCAACGCATGCAGGCGCCCGGCGGCGTTCCTGTCGCCGTATCGACAGGCAGGGGCGCTGTGCAGCATCTTTGTAAAGATACCAATACAATATTCGAATGTAATACCTGATCACAACAAAAAAGGCCGTCCGCGAGAACCCGGACGACCTTTTTTCATGCCACGTAAAAAGCCCTTAAGCTTTGCGCAAAAGGACCCCTCACATAGAATATTATTGAAAAATAGAATCCGGCAGCTACCTATCCTCCCACACCGTTACCAGTGCAGTACTTTCGGCGTATATGGGCTTAACTTCTGTGTTCGGAATGGGAACAGGTGGATCCCCATAGCTATCGCCACCGGAAATTGTATAAACTTGTCAAATGTGCAGCGAAGCACACTCAAAACTGTATAGTAGTAGCAGACAAAGGAATGTCTTAAGAAATTTAGACTGTTGTAATCAACTCTCGTTGATCAAGCCCTCGACCTATTAGTATCGGTCAGCTTAATACATTACTGCACTTACACC
>NZ_JAYFPU010000076.1:0-6104 GCF_034927525.1 Christensenella sp. | reverse complement strand
CGTGCTTGATCATCAAAGATTCCGACCAGCAGCCAACGAGGCAGCTTATGCACTTGCGGATGCTGTCCACATCGCCCGACTTTGCTTTGTTTGCCCAGTACGGGTCTGCAAGTAACTGGCGCGAGAAACCGACCATATCCGTCTTGCCTTCCGCGATGATCTTATCACAATATTCAGGCGAGCGCAGCGTGTGGCTCGTGATGACCGGAATATTGACAGCATTTTTGATCGCTTCTGCAGAGTACGTGTTCCAGCCTTCCGTATAATACATCGGATCCATAACCGTCTCAGCAAGGTCGAAGATCCCGGCAGAAATGTCAAGCGCCGCAACGCCCGCTTCTTCGAGCGTCTTCGCGATCTTGATGGATTCGTCGAGCTTTCTGCCGTCAAATTTCCATTCCTCACCGGAATATCTTACCAGAATCGGGAAGTCTTCGCCACACTTTTGTTGTATCCGGCTGATGATCTCCAAAATAAAACGCATGCGGTTTTCATATTTTCCGCCAAAGCGGTCGTTTCTCGTGTTTGTCGCCGGGCTCATGAATTGTGCGATCATGTAGCCGTGCGCGCCGTGCAGCTCTACGCAGTCAAACCCTGCTTCTTTGACTCTCCATGCCGCTTCTGCAAACTTTTCAGCCAGTTCATAGATTTCTTCTACCGTCATGGCGCGGGCGATTTTGCCGTGCGCCTGATCGTTTGCGTAGACGACCTCATGTCCTGCGCTGCCCGGCAAATAAGAAACCATGTCCGAGCAGGATATCTGTCCTTTTCTCGGATATGCCGCCTGACGACCCGGATGCTGGATCTGTACCGCACATTTTGCGCCGTGCTTCTGCATCGATTTCGCCAGAAGGTGCAAGCCGGGGATATAATAGTCTGCGTCAGCAGACAGACATGTTACCGTAGGGCGTCCTGTTTCCTTATCCGGTGTAGATGCGCCGACAATGATCAGGCCTGTGCCGCCTTTTGCGATCTCTTCATGATACCGGATCACGCGGTCGTTCACGCTGCCGTCAGCGTTGCCCGAACTGATATCTGTGGGAACATGCACCGTTCTGTTCGGAACAACCATGTTCTTGATTTTGATCGGTTGAAAAATGTGTTCAAAAGCCATCTTTTTTACCTCCGCTTAAAAATAGTGAGACTAGATTAAATTTTATTTCCAAAAACCGTTAAAAATTACTGAAAGTTGGGTGGGGCCAACATACTAATGTTTTTGTCATACGGTACGTGCTTTGCAGCGCGTACCGCACGACATTATGAAAAAGTTATTTCTGTTTTCTTACTTCTTCGATCGTGATATCAAGCACGTCCGGTGTGGAGCGATATCCAACGCCCATACGGTCGATGCCCATGTCGATCAGCTTTAAGAAATGCTCTCTGTCGCGGATTCCGCCGGAGCCCTTGACTTTGATCTTGCCTTCGCCTGCATCCATCATCGCCTGCACGACTTCTACCGTCGCACCGTCGCTCTTACCGCCCGTAAAAAAGCCCGTAGAGCTCTTGATGAAATCTGCGCCAGCGCGTACCGCCGCTTTCGTGCCTTCTTTGATCTGCTCCATCGTAAGAGCGTCTGTTTCGATGATCACTTTCACTGCCGTGCCATATTTATGGCAGACGTCACATACTGCTTTGATATCCGCTTCCACTTCTTTGTACATACCGCTGCGGATCCAGCCGTAGTTCGCAACGATATCCAGTTCATATACGTCGCCGCGTTTGCAATATTCTTCCGCCTGCATCACTTTGGAAGCCGTCGTCGAAAGTCCAAACGGGAAGTCGCATACCACACAGATCTTCGTATCTGTTCCTTTTGTCATCTCTCCCGCGATATCGAGGGAAGCCGGGTTGATGCACACTGTCGCACAACCAAAGTCAATGCCTTCCTGAATATATTTGCGGATCTCGTCCTGCGAAAACTCCGGTTTCAAAACCGACTCGTCGATGTATGCCGCCAATTCAGCTACCGACATCTCACTTGCTTTTTTTGTAGGTTTCATGATCTTTCCTCCTGATAATATAAATTTTTACCAATATATGAATGCTTTATTATGGATCCTTTTTCAGCTGCGGGTCGTCTTCGTATCCTGCCGCACTGTGCGATCGTCGTTTTGCGATTGCCCTAAGAGTTATTTCATAGATGTTTCGTTGTTTGTAATATTTGTAATTTATGTCTTATTTGTATCATTTGTATTATTTGTTCTATTTGTTTGTATTGTATCATCCTATTTTTTAAATTGCAAGCAAATTTTTGCTTTTTTACGGAATTAATCTTCATCAGAAACCTTATCCCTTATTTTGTATTTCTCTTCTTTGTTTTTTGATTTGTTTTATATATAATAGTAGAAGAGAATGAAATATTTCAGGTTTTTGCAAAAAACTATTGCAATTGCGCCCAACATTTATTATGATACAAATAATACAAATCATATAAATCATACAAAGTGGCATATGCCATTGTGACATCGCAAAGTCTTGAAATAAATTCATATTTTTTAAGGAGGATCTGAACATGAAACTTGGATTTGTAAGCGCTATTTTACCAGAGTACTCTTTCGAGCAGCTCATCGATTATTCCAGCAAGATCGGTATGGACTGCGTAGAAGTGGCTGCGTGGCCTGTCGGCAAAGCGGAAAGGCGTTATGCAGGCGTTACGCATATCGACGTGGCTTCGCTTGACAAAGAAAAAGCAGACTACATCAACAACTATTTGCAGGAACGCAATGTAGAAATTTCTGCGATTGGCTATTATCCCAACCCTCTCGATCCCGATCCGGCAGTACGTAAGACGGCGGCAGAGCATATCAAAAAGTGTATCGAAGGCGCACGCATTCTGGGTCTTCATAATATGAATACGTTCATCGGCAAAGACCCGTCCCTGCCGATCTCTGAAAACATGAAGCTTTTCCGTGAGATATGGCCGGACATCATCAAATGCGCGGAAGACAACGACGTCAAGGTCGGCATCGAGAACTGCGCGATGTTTTATTCGATGGACGAATGGCCGGGCGGCAAGAACTTAGCGTCCACGCCCGCCATCTGGACGGATATGTTCTCCATCATCGACAGCAAAAATTTTGGACTCAACTACGACCCGTCTCATTTTGTATGGCCGCAGATGGATTACATCCAGCCCATCTACGATTTTGCGGATAAGATGTTCCACTTCCACATCAAGGACGTAAAATTCTATGCGGATCGTTACAACAAGGTCGGCATGATGGCGACGCCGCTTGAATACCACGCGCCCAAGCTTCCGGGTCTTGGCGACATAGACTGGGGCAAGACCATGTCCGCGCTTTACGACATCCACTACAAAGGCCCAGCGGTCATCGAAGTAGAGGATCGCGCGTTTGAGGATACGATTGAAGATAAGCTGCATTCCATCGAGCTTTCGCAGCGGTACATGAGAAACTTTATCTAGGAGCCGGGAATGAACGAAACAAAAAAAGAACTCTCTTTCAAACTTACAGCGGGTATTGCGCCGCAAAAGGCGCTCATCGGGTTTGACGGTTTCGTTGACGAGATCGTCCATGTGGTGGATAAACGTATCGATCCTGAGAATTTCTCACGGATCGATACGATCCTCTCCTACTCCGAGCGCCTGAAAAACGGCTGCGGCCTGTCGACCAACGTCGAGATCGTCGCCGTGCAAAAGAAACTCGGCGGCAACGGCCCCATCTTTGCCAATGCGCTAAAGAAGCATCACATCGCCCTCACGTACATCGGGTGCGTGGGCGAAAACGGTCACGATCCCGTCTTCGACGAGCTGGCGGAAGGCTCCACAATGATCGGGCTCACCGAGCCCGGCCATACGGATGCGTACGAATTCCACGACGGCAAGATCATCGTTTCCAAACTCGAGCATTTCAAAAATGTTTCTTGGGAAAAGATCGTCGAAAAAGTGGGGCTTGACCATTTTGTCGATATCGTGGACGCAAGTGACCTCATCGGCATGGAAAACTGGACGATGCTCCCGCGCATGAGCGATATCTGGCGGAGTTTCCTTGCAGAAGTCGTGCCGCGCATGCAAACACGGCCGCAGGACAAGAGACTGTTCTTCGACCTTGCCGATCCGGAAAAGCGCAGCGAACACGACATCAAAGAAGCGGTCGAGCTGATCAACGCCTTTGCAAAGTCAGGCTTCCCCGTTACGCTCGGCCTCAACAAAAAGGAAGCGTGCGAGATTGCCGAACTGTATGGCGAGCAAATCAGCGATTATCAGGCTTATCCGCTCAGGGAGCTTTGCGAAAGCCTCGCGAAAAACATCAAGATCGACTGTCTCGTCATCCATCCGGTCGACCGTGCCTGCTGCTATGCAGGGGGCGCCTATTATGAGGTCGCCGGCCCGTTTTGCAAACATCCCGTGCTCACGACCGGCGCGGGCGATACGTTCAACTCGGGCTTTGTGCTCGGATGGATGAACGGCTATCCGTATGAGGAATGCCTCTTGTGCGGCGTGGGCGCGTCCGGCTACTATGTCCGTAACGCGAAAAGCCCCGACACAAAGCAGCTCGCGGATTTTTTAAATACTTGGGACTGAATTTAGAAAGGAATCGATATCATGGAAAAAATCAGAACTGGCGTCATTGGAACAGGCTTTATCGGGCCTACACATATTGAAGCGCTGCGCAGATTAGGCTTTGTGGACGTCGTTGCCCTCGCCGACATCGACGACGCAACGGCAAAAGCAAAAGCGGAGCAGCTTTCCATCGGCAAAAGCTATGGAGATTATAAAAATCTTCTGGCCGATCCGGAGGTCGACGTGGTACATATCTGCTCGCCCAACAGCTTCCATTTCCAGATGGCAAAAGAAGCTCTGCTGGCTGGCAAGCACGTCGTATGCGAAAAGCCGCTCACGATGAACAGTGCGGAGGCAAAAGAGCTGATCGCGCTTGCTAAGGAAAAAGGCCTTGCAAACGCGGTACACTTTAACATCCGCTTCTATCCGGTCATCCACGAAGCGCGCGCAATGATACAGAACGGCGAACTGGGAACGATCTTCGCGGTCAACGGTTCTTACCAGCAGGACTGGCTCTTTAAGGAAACAGATTACAGCTGGCGCTTAGAGCCCAAATTCAGCGGCGACTCGCGGGCAGTGGCGGACATCGGTTCGCACTGGCTGGATTCCGTCGAATTTATGACAGGCGTCAAGATCGACAAGGTGTGCGCAGACTTCGCGACCTTCTACCCCATCCGCAAAAAGCCTTTGAAGCCGGTGGAAACATATTCCGGCAAGGTATTAACGCCCGACGACTATGCGGACGTACCGATCAATACAGAGGACTATGCTTCCGTACTCTTAAAGTTCGATAACGGCGCGCACGGCTCCATGACGGTCAATCAGGTCGCGGCGGGACGCAAAAACCGCATCTGGTTCGAAATCTACGGCAGCAAAAAATCCATTGCCATCGATACGGAGCGCCCCAACGAAATGTGGATCGGCGAACGCGACGAAGCGAACCATATCTTGCTGAGAGACCCTTCACTCATGCACCGCGAAGCGGCACAGGTGATCTCCTATCCCGGCGGCCACAACGAAGGCTTTCCGGATACGATCAAGCAGTTTGCAACCAAGTTTTATAACTACATCCGTACAGAGGGTTATAAGACGGGCGCAACGCCTGAGTTCCCGACGTTCGAGGCAGGTCTGCGCGAGCTGCAATTGTGCGAAGCGATCGTAGATTCCGCAAAGCAGGAGAAATGGCTCTCCCTGTAAAATCTTCAAACGTTCAAACAGGCATACGCAAAACCGTATGCCTGTTTTTTGTTTTGTGCTATAATACAACTATCAAATCCCGGAGGAAACCCTCATGAGTATACAACAAGACTATGATGCACGATTAAAAAGAGTCATGGACGCAACGGCGGTCAAAGAGCCCGATCGCATCCCCATCGTCCCCGTTTTTCAGGCCTTCCCCGTTTACTATTCCGGCTACACCATTCAGGATGTGATGGAGGATTGGAAGAAGGCGGGCGCTGCTTACGATATTTTTTATAAGAATTTTCAGCCGGATCTCGGCTGGGACCCGATCCTGTTCAATCCCGCGCCCTACCTCGAACGTTCGGGCATCACATGGTACCGCTGGCCGGGTCACGACATT
>NZ_JAYFPU010000143.1:0-2125 GCF_034927525.1 Christensenella sp. | reverse complement strand
AGGCCTCTGGACGATGGGACCGCAAAAAAATGGTGAGCCGTCCGGGACTCGGACCCGGGACACCCGGATTAAAAGTCCGGTGCTCTGCCAGCTGAGCTACAGCGCCAAAAATGTTAGCGGGATCAAAATCTTTTCAACATTAACATAGTCCGTAGGCTCCATGACTTCATCAAGCTACCCGTTAGTCAGTCCTCTTGAGCAAGAGTTCTGATCTCCCGATTTATGCCTGTAAGCAGAATGTATAAACAACGATTACCAATCGATTTTCCCACTGCATAGTTCATTTTTTTAAGTTCGATCAGCTTTCAGGCCTAGTTACAATTCTTGCCCCTGTTTAAACCCGCCTGTCAAAAAATACGGTTTATGTGCGTTTTCCCGCGTCACGCAGAAGATTTTAACTCAGTTTCCTGAATAAAGCAACACCCAGAAAAAACAGTGTTGTTGATCAGCGATATTGTCATGGTGTAACTCGTCAGGGAAAATGTCATCCCCTCTAATAAAGATAAAATGAGGGGATGAAAATAATTATGAGAAAGCAATACAGCGAGAAACAGTCTGAAGAGATCAACCCTTCGACTGGCCTCGCTGCTCTAGTAGACGCTGTCCACTCGTTGTGCCCGATACTAACTGAAACAACCTTATTACGTTTATCTTTGTAAGACGAAACACATAAATTCTCGCAAAAAAACATCAGAAAGTTGCTTTAAGTCTTACATTTCTGATTATCTTAGAAAACTCGATTTGCTATTTCATTCAAGCAATCAGGTTAGCGTTCACAAAATCCCAGTTTATCAGGTTTTTGATAAATGAATCCAGATAATCTGCGCGTTTGTTCTGGTAATCCAGATAATATGCGTGCTCCCATACGTCTACCGTTAAAAGAGGCTTAACGTCTTTAGCGATGGGTGTATCTGCGTTGGAAGTCTTGATGATTTCCAGTTTGCCGTCTTTTTGAACAAGCCAGGCCCAACCGCTTCCAAACTGACCTAGAGCCGTATCCTTAAATTTTTTGGCGAATATTTCGTAGCTTCCAAAATCCAGATTAATCTTCTCCCCCAAGGGACCGTAAGGAATACCGCCTCCTGCAGGCTTGATCGAATTCCAGTAGAAGGTATGGTTCCAAACCTGTGCAGCATTGTTGAAAACAGCTGTTTTGTCATCTCTGCCTGAAGTATTTTTTATTATGTTTTCAAGTGTTTCTTGCGAAAATTCAGTGCCTTCAATGAGTTTGTTCAGATTTTCAACATAGGTATTATGGTGCTTGCCGTAATGAAAATCCATAGTATTGGAACTGATATGGGGTTCCAGCGCATCGTTTCCGTATGGGAGTTTGGGCAGCATAATCATTTTATCAGACCATCCTTTTTTGTTTTGTATTTTAATTATGATTTAAATTGAAACACTCAAAATACTATTTGTGGCTGTTAATAAAATCGTCTAACTCTTTCTTGGCTTTTTCTTTTCCGTAGCCATACTTTGTCTGAAGAAGACCCACAAGTTTTTCACTTTCTCCGTCTATCACCATCACTTCATCATCAGTAAACCTACCCCAGGTCTTTTTGACATCTCCCTGAATCTCATGCCATTTCCCTTTGAGAACATCTTCATTCATGATCCATACACCAACCCTTCATTTAGCGACGCATATGTAACACTGCTAACATATTTTCATATTATAACAACAATGTAAAATATAGTCAAAAAATTGTAAATAAAAATCAAAATATTCAAAAAATTTGTCAATTGCAAAAATTACTTCATCACCAACATAGACTCAATAACTGAATATACCTAAATCTGACAGGGCTGCTGTTTGTTGTTTTATTGTTGGATATCAGAGATAGAAGTATCTACTAAGCCATCAGGCTGATGGTTTTACGGAATCTATTCAGCGCGATCATGAAGAATACAGCCGCTATCACCGCCATAGCAAGAAAATTTATCCATACATCCTCACTACCCGCACCCCGGAAAAGGATCCCCTGCCCTGCAGCAACGAAGTGTGTGCTTGGCGCGGCCAACATAATTTTCTGAACAAATTCCGGCATACTCTCCCGGGGGGTCTGGCCTCCTGAAAGCAGCTGCAACGGCAATAGTACCAACAGAGAAAGCATTCCGAACTGGG
>NZ_JAYFPU010000366.1:0-1538 GCF_034927525.1 Christensenella sp. | reverse complement strand
GGCTCCCTTGGCACCAAGCTCTGCCCCATCGGAGATAACCACCTGCATTCCCAACACATCGGCAATCATCTGGGCCCAAATGGCACTCTTGGCGCCACCTCCGGCCAGATAAACCTTGGCGTTGGCATCCACCGCCACATCAGCCAGACAGTCTTTAATGGAGAGGGTAATCCCTTCGTAGACGGCATGGGTCAGCTCCGCCCGACCGGTTTTGGCGCTGATGCCGAAGAAATTGGCCTTGGCATCGGGATTATAGAATGGCGCCCGTTCCCCTGCAGCACTGATGTAGGGATGGTAAATCACTCCGCCGCTACCAGCGGGCACATCGGCAATCATAATGTCAATTTTAGAGAAATCCTTGGTCATGGCGACTTCTTCCAATACCCAGTCCAGATTAGGGGTCCCATTCATGGTTGGCATAAGATTCATAAACAAATCCCCCACCGCGTGCTTTTCGTAGCGGGTGCCTTCTTTGCCAAATTCACAACGTTCCCGTTTAATAAAGCTTTCATTGGCACAGGTCGTTCCCAGGATGACGCAAACATCATTTTCCCCAACAGCGCCAATCCCCACTGCACTGGCCACCACATCGATGGCTCCGGTGATAACCGGTGTCCCAGGTGTCAGTCCCAGGAATTCTGCCATGTCAGCGGTCACACCGCCGGCAATGGTATCGGAGGTACTAATTTCCGGAATATAGGAAATATATTCTCCCAATCCCAGGGTTTCCAACAAATCTTCTGCAACGACACCCTTTATCGGAATCCATCAAAGAAGTTCCGGTATCACTTAAATCGCCTCCCAAAAGACCCGTAAGTTTATACCGCACCCAGTCCTTACAGAAGAGCATATGGCTGGCTTGATCTAAGACTTCTTTTCGATTGTTTTTCATCCAGGATAACAGCATCAGCTGAGTGCCGGTTAGTGCTGGTGTTCCCGTTATCCGATGAATGAGCGCCCCTAACTGGGGTTCATCTTCGGTCACAACCCTGACTTCCTCTGTCGCCCGGCCATCACACCATAGAATTGCATCCTGGACCGGCTGACCGTCCCCATCGATGAGCCAAATTCCTTCCCCCTGGGCCGTCACGCCAATGCCAAGGATTTCCTCTGCCTTTGCCGGGCCGCTGGCCACCAGATTTTTGATGCACAACGCAACCTTATCCCACAGCAGATTCATATTCTGCTCAACTTCAACATCCCCAATGTAGATAGGCTCGTTCTCCAGGCTTTCTACCGCCAGTTCTTTTCCTGCCGTGTCAAACAGCACTGCCTTGACGTTGGACGTCCCGGCATCAATTCCAATGATGTACTTCATCAGACCCTCCTCCTGAGTGTAGAATACCAGCTCCCCCCAAGGGTCTGATATTCCCGTTTAATTTATATCATCCACCTCAGTGGAATCCATCGAATTTTGTGATAATGCGCTAACAATAGCACTGGCCGTGCAATCGTCCAAAATCAGCGTGTCAATAGCCCCGGAATTGAGACAGGCCATAATGGCCTCTACCTTATCCAGCCCTCCCGCAATGGCGGTG
>NZ_JAYFPU010000118.1:0-3149 GCF_034927525.1 Christensenella sp. | reverse complement strand
AGCCGAATTCTTTTCTGCCATCCAGAACGTCAATCGCTTTCTGGCATGTTTCAATGTTATAAGCAATTTGTGTCGCCATGACCTCCAGCGCAAATTTCACGCCATATTCCCTGAACTTATCAAATATCGGATTCCAGCGCTCCGCGAACAATTCCCAGCCCTCCTCATAATTTGCGGGGCGTTTAGGCGGGAACGAATACCAGCAATCCCAGACGGAAGAACCGACAAATCCGCATACCGTATCGATTCCCAGCTCCGCGGCTGCCTGCGCCGTTTTGATCATACGTTCCGTTCCGTATTTAATCTTCGTTTCCGCATCCGGGCTGGGCGCCCATGCGTCCGTACTGGAATCATGGGGCCCCAGTACCAGCATCCCCTCAAAATGATTTGTGAGAGCGGAAAGCGTAAGGTCCCTTGCTTTCAGCTCCTTTAACAGCTCCGTTCCTCCGTTTTTTACAACTTCGTCGATGTCGATATGTTTGCTGTCCCTGTTTGCGGTGAGTTCCACCGCTTCGTATCCCAAACTTTTCGCGAAATCCAGAAACTCCGTCAGAGACATATCATTGTATGGCAATGAAAAAATACCTAGTTTCATTCTTTTCTCTCCTTTCGTTTTGCGCCGCCTTTTGGTATGGCGCATGGCCGCCGCAGTGCTCTTTGCCGTGCTTGCGGGCGCGTCCTACTTTACAAATTGCTTGGATTCTACATTATCCACGCTGAAATTTTTGCACATGACAAGCGGATTGACGTCGCTTTCGTTTTTGATGACAACGCCCCCGCGCGCGGCGGCCGCAGTGACGAACATCTCATCATTTGTAAGCTCCCCAAACCGT
Source organism: Christensenella sp. (assembly GCF_034927525.1). Taxonomy (NCBI): domain Bacteria; kingdom Bacillati; phylum Bacillota; class Clostridia; order Christensenellales; family Christensenellaceae; genus Christensenella; species Christensenella sp. Next base: position 2,316 of record NZ_JAYFPU010000118.1, on the reverse strand, counting down.
ATCATTGCCGGCGTTTCAATCCTGTTGCCATTCAATTTTCCGTTTCCTTCCAGCATAATCAGCCCATAGGCCGCGCTGTCCGTAATCGTAACTTCCGCTCCTGGAAATACCGTCAATTCTTTCGCGCAAAACTCGTCCGAACCATAACAAACCCACTTTTCTTCATACCCTTTTGCTCGCATCACCTCCATATCCTCGACCGGAATCGGCTCGCAATAATGATTCTCCTTGAAATGCAGATCCTGGTTTGCCTCCCAATCCAATTTTTCCGCCATATATTCAAAATTCCATTCATATTTTCGCGGAATAAATTTTGTCAGCAGTTCACGTTCCATATATTTTCCGTGTACCATTGATTGCATAAACATGGAAGTGTCGCTCACTCTCTGCGGTTCATACGTCACAAGCGACCCCGGCGCATGCAGGATTCCCGCCGGAACGTTCCAGCCTGTTCCCAGTTTCAGCTTATAGGCCACGCTCAGTTCCAGAATCCCGTTATCCCCGTATTTCCCCCAACTTTCCAGCGCTTTGACCACATCCTTTTTTGTGACGCCAGGGAGCAGTCCGAAAAACGTATAGTCATGGTGATAGGTGATGGAATTCAATTGCGGAGCAAAGTAATATGCTTCCGGTTTGGGCGCTACCCCGATTTGCCTGGCGTCCTGTTCCATCAAATGGACGTGGTGCGGGATAGGGGCGGAAAAATCATAGAATTTCGCAAACGCTGTAAGCCCGCCATGCTCTTTCATCGTCTGTTCGCCAATCAACAGGTCCCCCGCCTCTTCCATCGCTTCCTTTAGAAGCAGCCTTTGCGTCCCATATCCGATGTTGATATAGCTCAGCCCTTCATTTTCCACTGTCAAGGCCCCGTTATCCGCCCTGGAAACAGAGGCAATCCAACGTTCCGACAACGCGCCGCATTCCGCTCCGTATGCATAGAGATCTTTCGGATGTAATTTAAGTCTCCTCCCTGGAAACAGCAACGTCCTGGCGACCCAACTGGGGACTAAGTTCATCACCCCGTTTCTGGCTGTCAATTCTGCTTGGATTGTTTTTCTGATATTATTCATTTTCTTACCCCTTCTGTCGTATAAAAATATGTATATTTATTTATTCGTATAAATTAAAATTAATTACAATTGCAGTTGAATGAACGTATCATTTAATTATCGCTTGGATTTATTCCTGTAATAAACTGGTTTTAGGCTAACCCCATGGTCGATTCACGTATGATCAGGTTTGGTTCCAGGACAATATGCAGGTTCTCCTGTTCCATATTCTCCGCATCGATCATCTTGATCAGCATCTGCGTGCCGCGTACCGCCATCTCTGTCTTCGGCTGTGCTATTGTTGTCAATTCCGGTGATATCAGTTTGCTCAGCGAGTTGTCATCATACCCTATAACCGCGATGTCCTCCGGAATCCTGACATGGCCTTCTTTCAGCCTGCGGATTACTCCGTAGGCCAGCTGATCCGTACTGGCGAAAATAGCGTCTATTTGCTTATTCATCAGCACATGCGCACCCAAGTTATATCCCATTTCGATTTTGTCGTATTCCATGGTTTCCAGAAAACAAAACTCTTGGTTAAACGGAACTCCCAGCTCGTCGAGTCTTTCCTTGAATCCAATGTACCGCTTTTTCAGCGCCCTGTTAAAAAGCGGCTCGCTGATAAAGCACATATTTTTCGCGCCTATATGAAACAGATGATCCGCCGCCGCCCGCGCGCCTGTCTCGTTATTGATTTCAACGCTGGGGATCTCTTTTTTGCTGGAGACAATCTTACTGTCCAGCGTAACGGTTGGGATCTCGTTGTCAATCACGGACGCATAACAGCTTTCATCCGCGAGGCCATATCCAATGATAATTCCCCTCACGTTTTGTTCAATCAAAGTATCCGTATACTTTTTTTCCAGTACGCCTTCATGAAACGTATTGCACAGGAACAGCAAAAGTCCCTCTTCGCGCAGTTCCTCCTCAACCGTTTGTACAATATCGGCGTAATATCCGTTACTAATATTGGGAATCAGCAAGCCTACCATATTCGTTTTTTTGGTTTTCAGGCTGCGGGCATTGGCGTTGGGCCTGTAACCCAATTCTTTTACCGCTTGCCTTACGCGACAGGCGACCTCGTCCGAGATGGGCGCCGTCCGGTTGAGCACATGCGATACGGTTGGTTGCGTCACGCCCGCCATCCTCGCCACATCTTTCATCGTCGCTTTTTTCATGAATATTACCCGCGATTTCCTTTCAAAATACTTTTATTCGATCCTCATGGTAGAATTCCTGATTACCAGGCAAGGATCCATGGTAATAT
>NZ_JAYFPU010000014.1:0-2462 GCF_034927525.1 Christensenella sp. | reverse complement strand
TGAAATGCTTTTCCAGGACGACCGCCCCGAGGCAGACCGCGGCCAGGGGGACGGCCGGGCCCAGGGTATGGTCGGAAAACCCCACCGGCAGGCCGTAGCGGGCGGCCAGTTCGCCAAGGAGGTTCAGGCCGGCGGCCTCGGGGGGGCAGGGGTATTCGGAGGTGCATTGCAGGAGCACGGTTTCGGGGTCGCCGTTTTCCCGCAAGGCGGCCACGGCGGCGTCGAGCTCGGCAAAGGAGCTCATGCCGCTCGACAGGTAGGTCTTTTTCCCCGTTTGCGCCACGCGGATGAGCAGCGGGAGGTTGGACACCTCGCCCGAGGCGATCTTGTAGCCCTTGACCCCGGCCTGCTCCAGCAGGTCCACGGCTTCCAGGGAAAACGGCGAGGACAGGAAGTCCAGGCCGTATTCCTCCTCGGCGAGGCGGCGCAGCCGGGTCCACTGCTCGAGGGAGAAGCCGGTGCGGTCGAAATAGTCCTTGCGCGGCTCGCCGTGGAAATAGGGCGGATTGGGCGCGTCGGGCAGGCTCTCGGCGTCGAACAGGTGGGTCTGGAACTTGATGGCGTCGGCCCCGCATTCCGCGGCGGACCGGATGAAGCACTGGGCGAGCCCGAACGAGCCCTCGTGCGTGTTGCCGACTTCGGCGATGATATAGGTGTGTCGCATACGTTTCTCTATTCGTGGCCGCCGGCCTGGCGCTTGAAGCTTTCCATGGTCGCGGCCAGGGCGCAGACGGTGATCTTGCCACTCGGCTCGGCGTAGCGGCGCAACCAGAGGGTCGAGAATCCGGCCAGTTCCAGCAGCTTCGCCAGCGTTACCGGGTCGAACAGGTAGTGGTGCAGCGAGCCGAGGATGTTGTCCGTGGCCGGCCGCAGCCAGGCCGTCAGCTTGTCCGGGACCTCCACGTAGGCCAGGCCGTCGTCGGTCATGATCGCGGGCAGCCGGCGCAGGATGGCCAGGGGGTCCGGGAGGTGCTCGAGGACCTTGTTGAGGGTGACGAGGTCATGGCGCGTGGCCGGGGCGGCCTCGGGAAAGCGGCCCTCCACCACCGCGAAGCGGTCGAGGGAGCGCAAATGCGCGCAGGCCGGGGCATTGGGCTCGAGGGCCGTGCCCTGCCAGTGCGGGGCGTCCTCCAGGAACCGGGTGAGGAACACGCCCGTTCCCGCGCCGATGTCCAGGACCCGCCGCGTCCGCCCGTCGCCCGGTTGGCCGGCCGTCCCGGCCTCGTCGAGGAAGCGCAGGATGCGCCGCACGCGCAGGGCGTTGTCCGAGCGGTCCCGGGGCAGGGCCATGATCCGGGCGTAGCGCTCGGCCGGGGTTTCCCGCTCCACGGCCGGGCTGTAGTAGGCATCCAGGTAGATGGCGGCCAGGTCGGGGCGGGTCAGGACGTCGATCAGGAGTCCGCAGCCCTCGCACTGCGCCCACCAGCGCCGGTATCCGTCCGCGCCGACGCCGGCCGCCCGTTCGAAGCGGTCCGGCTGCTCGATGGTCAGGACCACGGTGGCCGGGGAGAGCCCGCACAGCGGGCAGTGGACGTGTTGCGGCGCCTTCATGACGCGTCGTCCTCCACCGCCGCGACGGCCGCCGCGCACCCCGAGCGGAGGGAGGCCCTGGTCGCGGCCAGGATGCGCCTGGAGGCCAGGGCGTGGTCGAACGTGGGCAGGTCCGGCGGCGGCGAGCCGGCCACGGCCGCATGAAACGCGGCCACGGCCCGGGAGACGTCGTGCAGCCGCGTGTCGCCGTCGGGTTGCGACCGCGCCAGGGGAAGCGCCTCGCCTTGCGGCGGGGTGGCCGCGTTTCGCAGCGTGAGGCTGATGTCGCGCAAGGTGAACGGCACGGCCTGGCGCACGGCGAGCGCGCCGCCGTCGCCGCGGATCTCCACCAGGTGTTCGCCGCTGTAGCGGTGCCCGCTGGCGATCTTGACGTTGGCGACGCGGCCGGCGCGGGTTTCCATGAGAATGTCGATGGCGTCCTCGGCGGTGACGCGCCCCATGCTCCCGTCCGGCAGGGGGCGTTTCGGGTGGAGTATCCTCGAAAGCGCGAAGACCGAGGTCACTGCGTCGTCGAGCAGCCAGGAAACGTAGTCCATGACGTGGCAGCCGAAGGCTTCGGCCACGCCGCCGCCGGCCTGCGCCTCGTCCCGCCAGGCGAAGGGCCGCGCGGGGTTCGCGCCGCCGCCGGTGAACCAGGTCACGTCCAGGCGTTTGGCTTCCCCGATGGCGCCCTGGCGCAGGGCGTCCCTGGCCGCCTGGAAGCCCGGGTTGAAGCGGAACTGGAAGTCCACGGCGTTGGCCAGGCGGCGGCGCGAGGCCAGGTCGCGCATGGCCCGGGCCTGGGCGACGGAGGTGCCGAGGGGCTTTTCGCAAAAGACGTGCTTTCCGGCGTCCAGGGCGGCCAGGACGAGGTCGCCCTGGGCCGCGGGGGGCACGGCGATGCTCACCGCTTCCACGGCCGCGTCGGCCAG
>NZ_JAYFPU010000049.1:0-8160 GCF_034927525.1 Christensenella sp. | reverse complement strand
TACAGCGGCGATATCCGTATCCCTACGGATACCATTGCTCCCATGTCCCTTGACGAACGCAAGATCATTGCCAGAAGATGCGCGATGGAGCTTTCCCCCGGCGCTGTCACCAATCTTGGGATCGGCATGCCCGAGGGGATCGCTGCCGTTGCCGCTGAGGAAGGTGTTGCCAGCCGCATATTCCTCACGCTGGAATGCGGCCCGATCGGCGGCGTACCGGCAAGCGGGCTCAATTTTGGCGCTACCAGCAATCCGGATTGCATCCTGGATCAGCCTGTCCAATTTGACTTCTATGACGGCGGCGGACTGGACATCGCGTTTCTCGGTCTTGCGCAGGCCGATGCTTCCGGCAATGTGAATGTCAGTAAATTCGGCCCAAAGATCGCTGGCTGCGGCGGCTTTATCAACATCACGCAAACAGCAAAAAAGCTGGTCTACTGCGGCACCTTCACTGCCGGCGGGCTCGCCGTATCAGTGGAAGACGGATGCTTGCATATCCTTTGTGAGGGCAAGACCAATAAATTCATACCGGATGTCGAACAGATCACATTCAGCGGCGCGTATGCTCTTGAGTGCGGGCAGCCCGTCCTCTATGTTACAGAGCGGGCTGTTTTTTGCCTGACCTCCAAGGGGCTTATGCTCACCGAGATCGCCCCCGGAATAGATTTACAACGCGATGTATTGGATCATATGGGCTTCACGCCTATCATATCACCGGAAATCAAAGAAATGGATGCACGGATCTTTTGTGACAAAACGATGCATTTGGAATTATAAACACTACTATTTTCAAAGGAGAAAGCTATGAAAAGTTTACAAGGCAAAACCACTGTAGTGACCGGCGGTGCAAAAGGCATTGGCAGCGCGATCGTACAGCTGTTTGCGGACGAAGGCGCGTCTGTGATATCTGTCGATCTGTCCACACCGGAAAAACAGCGAAAAAATGTTGAGGATATATGTCTTGATATCACCGACTCTGCCGCCTGTACGGAATTTTGTACGGATATCGTCAATCGCTATGCTATAATTAATGTGCTCGTAAACAACGCAGGTATCACGATGGACGGTATGACCAGAAAAATGACAGACGAACAATGGCAACGCGTATTGAATGTCAATCTGAGCGGTGCATTTTATCTGACACGCTGTCTCGGCCCCCATATGCAAGAGCAAAGGAATGGATCCATCATCAATATTTCTTCTGTCGTCGGCATATTCGGGAACATCGGGCAGGCAAATTATGCCACTTCCAAGGCAGGTATCATCGGTCTTACAAAGTCATGGGCCAAGGAATTTGCGTTAAAAGGCGGCAATGTCCGCGTCAATGCCATCGCCCCCGGCTATACGATGACCGATATGATGAAAACAGTACCTGATGAGCTTCTTGCGCAGTTTGAAAAACAAACCATGCTGGGCAGGCTCGGACAACCGCACGAGATCGCGCAGGCCGCCCTGTTTCTGGCAAGCGACCAGTCCTCTTATATCACGGGACAGGTGCTTGGCGTTGACGGCGGCATGCGACTGTAACATAAATCTTATAAGGAGAATAGTATGGAAAATAAAGTTGTATTGGCAGGTGCGTGCCGCACCCCTATCGGTAATTTTGGCGGATCCCTTTCCGGTTTATCCGCCGTCGAGCTGGGTGCTCTTGTTGTACGTGAAGCTGTCTCGCGGGCAGGCATCCCTGCAGAATCTGTCGACGAGGTCATTCTTGGCTGTGTCCTGCAGGCAGCGCAAGGACAAAATGTCGCCCGCCAGGCGGCGATCCATGCAGGGCTTCCTGTGACAACGCCTGCCCAGACCTTAAATGTCGTCTGCGGTTCCGGCCTGCACAGCATCAACCTTGCGGCAGCGCTCATCCGCTCCGGCCAAGCAGATATCATTATCGCAGGCGGCACGGAAAGCATGTCAAACTCCCCTTATTCCCTTGCAAAGGCGCGTTTTGGTTACCGAATGAATGACGGCACACTTGCCGACCTGATGATCCGCGATGCGCTTTCCGATGCGTTTGAGGGTTACCATATGGGAATCACAGCAGAAAATGTAGCGCAAAAATACGATGTCTCCCGTGAGGAGCAGGATGCTTTTGCCGTCCGCAGCCAGCAAAACTGTCAGGCAGCGATCAAGGCTGAAAAATTTGCAGATGAAATCGTTCCGGTGACTGTCACCTCCAAAAAGCAAAGCCTCATCGTAGACTGCGACGAATATCCCCGCGATGGCGTTACATTAGAAAGCCTCGCCAAGCTTCGTCCCGCGTTTCAGAAGGACGGCACAGTGACTGCCGGAAACGCTTCGGGCATCAACGACGGCGCCGCCGCGGTCGTAGTGATGAGCGCGGCAAGCGCGCAGCGGTTGGGCGTTGCCCCTATGGCGGAATGGACGGGCGGTGTGTTGGAAGGCGTTGACCCCTCTGTCATGGGTATTGGCCCTGCTTTTTCGACGCGCAAGCTGCTGGATCGACTGCAAATGAAAATCAGCGATATCGATTTGATCGAAGCCAATGAAGCATTTGCTGCACAATCTCTTGCAGTTGCAAAACTGCTCAAATGGGATCCATCACGTGTGAACGTCAATGGCGGCGCGATCGCCCTGGGGCATCCTGTAGGCGCTTCCGGCTGCCGGATCCTTGTTAGCCTGCTCCATGAAATGCAACGCCGCAATTCGGCATACGGCCTGGCTACACTTTGCGTAGGCGGCGGTATGGGTGTATCGACCATTATAGGAGGTATCTAAAATGGCAAGCACAATACTGGTCGTCGGCGCAGGACAAATGGGCGCAGGAATCGCCCAAGTTTGCGCCGAATCCGGTCTTACGGTCTACATTACTGATATCAATCATGAATCGGCACAAAAAGGGCTTGAGACAATCAAGCATTTTCTTTATCGCAAGCTGGAAAAGGGTAAGTTTGGTCAAGACAGATATGATGATATCGTCAAAAAAATCACAGTGGTAGACGGCTATTCCGACGCAGGTGATGCGGATTTTGTGATCGAGGTCGCTTCCGAAAATCTTGATATCAAAAAGAAAATATTTAGCACGCTGGATAAGCAAATGCCGCCGCATACGATCTTTGCGTCCAATACCTCTACCTTTTCGATCACCGCGCTGTCAGGCGCTACCAAGCGTCCTGAAAAAGTAATTGGCATGCATTTTTTTATTCCCGCACCTGTTATGAAGCTGGTAGAGATCATTCCCGGCCTTCTGACCGGCGAAGATACTCTCCGGCAAACCTTTTCACTTGCACAGTCGCTTGGCAAGAAACCTGTCAAAGCGCCGGATACCTCTGCCTTTTTGGTAAACCGATTGCTGGTTCCCATGTGGAACGAGGCGGCATACCTTGTTATGGAAGGGAACGACCCAAAAGATGTCGACACCGCTATGAAGTTAGGCGCAAACCTGCCTATGGGGCCGTGTGAGCTTGCAGACTTTGCAGGCCTTGACACTGCCTTATCTATCATGACGGAGATGTATGAGAGCTTTTCAGACCCCAAATACCGTCCATGCCCACTTCTTAAGAAAATGGTAGCGGCAGGCTTGCTTGGACGGAAATCCGGCCGCGGGTTCTATCAATATTCCGATGATCGTTCTTGAGCCATGTTGTGATCTTTGTTATAATGACTTTATAAGGAGGTGTTCGTGTATGATAAGAATCAATACGAACCACTTACTTTATACTCCAAGGTATTTCCTATTTTTGTAGAACTTACCTTGTATCCGGGGCGACGCTTACTGCGTTGCCCTTTTTTGTATTAAAAAAGCCGCTTAGTAAGCGGCTTTCCTTTGGTGACCCGCCGGCGATTCGAACGCCGGACCCTTTGATTAAAAGTCAAATGCTCTACCAACTGAGCTAGCGGGTCATTTTTTTGGAACGTTCATTATTATAGCACGGTCAAATTATCTTGTACAGCATTTTTTATAAGCTGTCCATTTTTAAATGGCTGGGGTAGCTGGATTTGAACCAGCGAATGCAGGAATCAAAATCCTGTGCCTTACCGCTTGGCGATACCCCATCACCATGGGTCCATTGCAGATAATAAATAAAATGGGGTGGGTAGTGGGATTCGAACCCACGACCTCCGGAACCACAATCCGGCGCTCTAACCAACTGGGCTATACCCACCATGTAACTTATTATCCAAATGGCGCGCCTGAAGGGATTCGAACCCCTGGCACACGGCTTAGAAGGCCGTTGCTCTATCCAACTGAGCTACAGGCGCATAATCAGATGTATGCCGCGCAAAAGGATATTTTACGCCTCGGCTGACAATTAAAAATTATAGCAAACTGACTTTAAAAAGTCAACAACATTTCGCTGTTTATATACGATCTGTAAATAATTTTTTTGTTATCAGTTTTCAGCTGTTCCTACAATGAAAGCCGCTTATTTGTATCTCAATTATTAATATTTATTGAATTCTCATTAAAATGTCTTGTAAATGGAATCAGATGTTATTATAATCAACTACGGTTTATATGTGGGGTTAGCTAGTGCCTTTTTTGGCATTGAATATAAGTTTAAGGCTTGATCTATCCTTTTGGATATATCAGGGAAAGGATTGAAAATTGTTATCGTTTATCAGCACATTTAACATGGCATTGTTTGTTGTATTCACAGCGTTATATGCTTATCAGATCATCTATGTTGCGGTAGCGCTTTTCCACAAAAAACCTATGCCCATGACCGCAAAGCAAAATCACCGTTATGCGGTCGTGATTGCCGCGCGCAATGAAAGCACCGTGATTGGCAATCTGATCGACAGCATAAAAAAGCAAAAGTATCCTCAAAATCTGATCGACATATTTGTTGTTGCAGATAACTGTACAGACAATACCGCTGATGTTGCCCGCAAGGCCGGCGCCACTGTTTATGAGCGTTTCAACACGCAGCAGGTCGGAAAAGGATATGCCCTGAGCTATGTCTTAAACCACATTGCGCAGGATTACGGCGCATATACCTATGAAGGATATTTTGTATTCGATGCGGACAACCTCTTAGACGAGAATTTTGTTGCAGAGATGAACAAACAATTTGACCAGGGCCATCGCATCCTCACCTGTTACCGCAATTCCAAAAATTATGCTTCCAATTGGATTTCCGCAGGATATTCCCTGTGGTTTTTGCGCGAATCGAAGTATCTCAACTATCCGCGCACGCTTCTCAAGACAAGCTGTGCCATTTCCGGCACAGGATTTTTGATCCACAACGACATCATACGAAAAAACCACGGCTGGAAGCATCACCTGCTCACCGAGGACATCGAATTTTCAGTCGACAACGTGATCAGTGGCGAGACGATCGGTTATTGCGGCAGCGCAAAGCTTTACGACGAGCAGCCCTGTACGTGGCGGCAGTCGTGGACACAGCGTCTTCGTTGGTCCAAGGGATTTTATCAGGTGCTTGGAAAATACGGCAAACGGCTTGTCAAAGGTTTTGTCGTCGATCACCGTTTCAGCTGTTATGATATGTTCATCACCATCGCCCCCGCTATCTTTGTAACGCTTACAAGCATTATCATGAACCTGATCTTTATGCTGAGCGCGTTTCACGGGACGACGGTCAACCCGCTCATCATCACGACGACTGCAACGTCTATCTTCTCATCCATTGCAAATTTCTACATTGTTTTGTTCATCATGGGTGTGATCACTACCATTACAGAATGGAACGAGATTCACGCAAAACCGGTCAAGAAGATATTGTATACGTTCACATTCCCACTCTTTATCCTGACGTATATCCCGATCTCCATCGCGGCATTGTTCAAGAAGATACACTGGGAACCCATCCCGCACAACATAACAAAATCTATCGAAGATTTCGAACAACCACAAAACCAATAAGCTGCAAAAAAGCGGAAAACATTTTCCGCTTTTTCTTTATAAACCTTTAATTCCACCCGCACATATCCTAACACCATCTTTATTTGCTTTCCCCTAGAATATAGCTGTAGGGAGATGATGAAGATGGTTGCACTGATATGCGTTTTTGTATTTTTAGGCGTTCCCGCACTCATTCTATGGGCGGTAAGCCATTACGTGAAAAAACATCCGTTTGGCGACATATAAAATTTATACTTTAGTCGGCCTATTTCAGGGAAGTCCCCCTGCTTCCGGTATCATAGTACAAGACACTTTGAACTATTTATATTTTCTTTGTCTTAGGCACGACTCCCATCTCTCCGATCAGCAACGTCGCATATTCCGCTTTCCCGCCTGGCGAGTCTCCCGCGCTTCCCGGATTGACCATCCATATCCCGTCGACATACTCGCAATACTGTCTGTGCGTATGTCCAAATAGAATTGCTTTAGCCTCGCGCTCCTGTGCATAGTAAAACGCACGGTCATAGGAAAACTTTACCTTCAAAAGATGCCCGTGTGTCAAAATAATCTTCTGCCCCTGCAAAACGACCTCTTCAAAGTCGTTTGCCGCTTCGCCCGGATCGCAATTGCCTTTGACACTTACTACCCTTGCCCGTGTATTTTCTTCGATCAGGCGCGCATCCCGCACATTGTCGCCCAGATGAAAAATATAGTCTGCCTCCGGGTTTGCCGCCAAAACCGACCTGACCGCAGCAGCATTGCCGTGCGTATCACTCAAAACAAGCGCATGGATATATTCCTTCACAGCTTTTCTACTTCCTTTTTCAGCGTATCAAGCGCCTTTGCGCGATGGCTGATCACATTCTTGGTCTCAGCCGGAATCTCCGCGAATGTCTGTTCGTATTCCTTCACATAAAAAAGCGGATCGTAACCGAAACCATTCTCACCGCGCGGCTCATCAATGATCTCTCCCTCGGCATAATCCTCCACATACAACTTTTCCCTGCCACCATTCGCGAGCACCAGCGCACACACGAACCTTGCCTTGCGGTTACTCTCATTTTTTATAAGAGAGAGCAGCTTATCATTGTTTTTCTGGTCGTCCGCACCCTCGCCGGAAAAACGCGCGGAATAGATACCCGGCGCGCCGTTAAGCGCGTCTACACAAAGGCCAGAATCGTCAGCCAGCACATCTCCCTCGATCATTTTGCTGATCTCTATTGCTTTTTTGGCAGCGTTTTCATGGAATGTTGTGCCGTCCTCTACAACGTCTACATCGATGCCCGCGTCCTTTAGCGATAATATCTCGTCATAGAAGCCTCCAAGTATCGCTTTAATCTCCCTCACCTTGCCCTGATTGTTTGTCGCTATGATCAATCTGTTCATATCTCGACCCCCTCGTCTTTCAAAGTTTCCTTCTGCTTTGCAATAATCTCCGCAATGCCCTTTTTGCACAACTGTTTGAGCTGTGCAAATTCTTCCTCTGTAATGGTGCGCTTTTCGCCGCACACCTGTATCTCCCCAATGTTGCCGTCGTCCGTTGCAACCATATTCATATCTGCCTGCGCACCGCTGTCTTCCTTGTAACAAAGATCAAGGATCGGCTCGTCGTTCACGATGCCCGCGGAAACGGCCGCTATGTGGCGTTTCAAGGGCGACTTGGTAATGAGCCCTGCATCCATTGCCTTTTTCACACACAGCGCCGCCGCTACAAACGCGCCGCTGATGGAGGCTGTACGCGTCCCACCGTCCGCATTTAATACGTCGCAGTCCACATAGACCGTATATTCGCCCATGCCCTCAAAATCGCACACACTGCGCAGTGAGCGCCCGATCAGGCGCTGTATCTCTACGCCGCGCCCGTCCTTTTTCAGTCCGTCACGTTTTTTCCTGTTGGGAGTCGATGCAGGCAACATCGAATACTCTGCCGTCAGCCATCCCTTACCCGTACCTGTAAGAAATGGCGGTACGCCTTCCTCTATCATTGCCGTACACAATACCTGTGTATCTCCTGTATTGATGATCACGCTTCCCTGTGCATTTTTCAACACATTGATCCGCATGTCGAGCGATCGCGCTTCATTCGCTTTTCTGCCATCTGTTCTCATAATTTTCTCCTCTTGATTTGCTGCAATTATTTTAGCATACATTCCATGCTCGTTCAATTGTTGTGGTATAATGGAACACAGGAGAAAACATATGACATTAGACGGTTTGACTATGAAAATCTGCGTCGGCGAGCTTAAAGAAAAGCTGCGTGACGCAAAAATACAGAAAATATTGATGCCCGGTAAGGAAGAAGTGGTTTTGCAGCTTTATTCCGCCGGCGAGGGTACGCT
>NZ_JAYFPU010000073.1:0-2077 GCF_034927525.1 Christensenella sp. | reverse complement strand
TGAATATACCGGAAGACGCTAAGTCGCCAATATCCTGAAACTTCCCGCCCATGCTCAAATAGTCCGCTGCGTGAACAATTTCGCATGGAAGTACAACACTTTGACTGGCGTACAGGGCGCAGGCAATATGGTTGCCATATTGATGGTTTACCTTCCTGAATGCATCGCATATCTCCTGGACCATTTCGGCGGGCGCGACCTCAAAATCTTCATTGAGCTCATAGGAAATTCGCATCCACTCACCGATTTGTCCCTTTTCGCCCTGCAGCTCTCCTTCCAGGGCGGAGAGCAGGCGGATGCATTCGGGCATATCTGCCGCAAGGCGGGCTTTATTTGCGGATATCCGCCTCTGTTCCTCCAGCTTCATATCGTATTCATCGTGTTCGTCATTCTGGTCAGGCTGATAGCTTTCTGTACCACTCAGCCACTCGCTTTCCGTCAGCAGATGGTTATCTTCCGTTAAGTCCTCAAACCGTGGTTGATATCCATTGGTGGAAAAGCTCCAATCATCAACGGGCTGCGGGCGGATAATCAACGCGCCGGCATCGGTGTTCAACCATCCCCACTGATCAGGCCAACGTGCAATCGTGCTTTCTTCCGAAATACTGCCGGCGACACGCTTTTGAAGTTGATTTATCTCCTGCCGGGACAATTCTTCACCCATGTCGCATTCCACTTTCAGCCAGAGGCTGTTGTCTCTCCCGATGATTTCGCAATGGGCGTTGGTCAAATCGGGCTTAATGAGCTGCCCTCCGGCATCGTAATCCAGCCTCATGTTTCCGTTATTATAATTTTGGAGAGCCTGATCCAGCATTACCGCGTAGTCCTGCGGGTTTTTCACCAGCGCGGCCTCCCATGGCTCTCTGCTTTCGGATAGCTCATCATCCTGAGTGACCTCACTTACCGCCATGCCGGGAAACAGATGGACATCTACAGGGCATTAAAATGATATTTTGGTGCTGTGCTTTTTCATACTGAAAACTCCTTATATTGAGATGGCTTTGGTATTAAGAAGCACATGGAGGGGTATAGCATAGCCCCGCCATGTGCCATGTGGTTTCCAGTTACATTGGGTCAGGCTACATTCCGAGTATCGTCCAGATGTAGGCGGGTGCCGTCAAAGTAAAGACTAAACACGCAAACAAGATGGCAGGAGCGGCCCATTCAAATTGCCCGTGCTTCCTGTGGTGGCTAAGTGCCCAGCGCCTTGCCGCATTTCTGCGGTAGGTTTCCAAACACTCGCCTCAGAACCGTACTTACACCTCTCGATGTATACGGCTCGCCACTTGTTAATTCAGTTTCCCACTATGCAATTTTTTGTGACAGTCTACGCAGAGCGCCAGCGTCTTGCGGTTTCTCGCAATCATAAAGCGCTCCCAGTAGTTGATACCTTTCAGGTCTTTGAGCTTTCTGACATGGTGAATTTCAATCTCACAGTCAGTTTTGCCGCAAAGCTCGCATTGCCCTGCGGACAGCCTATCCATCAAACTTGTTTTGCTGGAGTATTTCACCGTATTGGGTATTTCATCGACAGTGGCTGTTTTCTGCATGGGCTTTCTTGCGAAGCCCTCATTGTAGAACAGTCGTGTCTTGCTTTTTCCCTTTTTATCGGTGAAACGCACTCCAAAATCTTTGCCGATACGAAGTCTGGACATCATTTTGCTCATGCTGGTACGATACTTTGTTGCAAAAGTCTTGAACATACTGTACTGCATGATATAGCCGAAAGAGCTGGCAAAAGCAGCATTGTTGGCGATGCGGTAGTAATTGCGAAAGCCACGAATTTCACTGTTATACTGGTCAAGAATTTCGAGGTCGTCGTTATCCTTGAGGTAGTAGCGGGCTTTCGCTTTCCAGTTGTCCTTGCCATAGACCGTTTTTTCTATGGTCATGGCACCATATTCCAGCAACTTTTTTCGCATGATTTCTGTCGGCATTTCCAAACATACCGTACCGCTGAGGCGACGGCAAAGCCGCCCTGTTTTATCTCTCTTGGTTGCAGTAGAACGACGCACGAAAATGTCATACCCTAAAAACCGTGCCTTTTTCTCGGAATGGGTTATCAGTGTCTTTTCGT
>NZ_JAYFPU010000166.1:0-2558 GCF_034927525.1 Christensenella sp. | reverse complement strand
TGCACCAGAGGTGGTATTGCTTTTTGCGTATCTGAACCGACCTTGCAGACTTACATTTTTCCAGGATTGAAAACTGGTGCAGAATTCAGCCACCGAGGACTCGTTAATATATTTGGGGTCAATCCCCCCATATCGCTTCACATAAGCACATATGGCCTTGTGCATGGTCGTAATGGGAATATTCGTTGCTCGCATGATACGTTTAAGAAACTCGTTATATAATATTGGGCGATTGACGGTATACTGCACACCAGTGCCAGAAACGGTGGTCATCTGTTCGCCATCGCTCTCTACGATATCCCTTACACTGGACATTACAACATCAACAAATATATTCTTCTCCAACAATCCTAAAATGGCCGTTTCCATGTCTGCATCTAAATCGGCATCATATAACAGCAAGTATCGGTGATTGATTTTCTCCCACAGATCGCGGATTTCGTTATAAGCCGCTTTTCGTATTTTTATAGGTCGTGGTTTGGTCACGTTACGGTCTTTTACTTTGCCGGAGGTAAGACCGGTAGCAAAGTCGGGATATTCCGCAAAAAACGAATCTCTTGTCTCTGGCTTGATGTTATGCCGCCTGTCTATATAACGCTTTTCGTATAGCGCATCAAACAAATCATCTGAAGGGATGCCCAGCTTCTTCGCGACCTGTTGCAGACGGTCTTCGCTGATGGCACTTGCCTGAGGGACTTCGCCATTAATTTGGTCGACAAGGCGTTTAGCAAAATCTGCTTCAGTGAAGTCCACAATGTAATTAAGCTGAAACTCCTCATTGGAGATGCGGTTGCCGTTTTCATCAACAGGCAGACGCAGACCGCGACCGACTTCTTGCAGTTTGCTGTTTTCGCTGCCGCTGGAGCGTAGTTTCGCGATCGTGAAGACATTGGGATTATCCCAACCTTCTTTTAGCGTCCATTTTGAGAACAGAAAACGCAGCGTATTATAGCTCCCGTCTTTATTTTTGAAGGAGAGCAAATGTTTTTTCCCGTGTAGGATGACGTCTACCTCTTCAGCGATATCTTCATCGGAATCACTGTTATCTTGAGAAAAATATCCTGCATGGCAAGCGGAGATGTTAGCAAGGCTGGCTTCTAAATAACTGCGGTATAAGGCATCGTGTTCATCAAGGGACTCCAACAACGCTTCCATGCGTTCTTTTAACAGCCGCTCAAATGCAGTAAGCAAATACGGCAATTTGCCGTCCGTTCCCGTTCGGTAGGATGTGATATCGTCTATAAAGAACAGAGCCAGTGTTTTAATTTTGAATGTGCGCCCACAGAAATTTTCCTTTTCGGTTTCAAAATGGCGTTCCAGAGAAAGGCGCAGCATCTGCTCCTGGTATGATGTCATATAGATATCGACGTCTAGTTCTTCGCCTGCAGTTTTTTCAATACCATTTGAAAACTCAACTTTGGAAGAACCGACACCGGAAATGGTTACACCTTCAAGGGCATCGCTAATTATCGAAAGAGAATCTCCGACTTTGAGTGTATATGTTTTAGTTGCCTCATCTCGTTGTTTGTGTTGAAAAACAACGGAGTCCCGGCTGTTGATGGAGGATATTTTGATTTTCTCCTCACGTTTGGAAACAGGCTCAAAATGCTCCTTTGCTACGCCTTTAATAAGATTCTGATTAAAGGATTCACAGGCGTTTAGGTCATAAAGCAGGTTCTGGTAATCTTTTATGATGGTTTTGTTTTTGCCACGACCGGTTGTAGTTTCGGGAAAAGTTGCGCCAAACCGAATAATGCATTGCGGCTGAAGTTCATCGGCAATGGTCTTGAACGCCTTTTGACCGCGCGCAAAACGGTGTGGCTCATCGATGATAATTGCCGGGAGTGTAGCTTTCATTGCATCAAACGGTCGATAAAAGCCTTCCACGCCATAATCATAGTCGTCACGGGATAGCATTTTTGCGTTTGTCAATAACTGCATATTGACGAGCATCACATATATTTTTTTGCTGTTTTGGCAAGAACCTTTTACAAATTCACTAACCACGGTCGGAAAATAGGATCGGCCCTTTTTCTTGTTTTTGGGTGCTTCAAGCACACCGACCTCAATCTCCGTGCCGTAGCCGCAACCGTCCGTGAAGTGGCGTCTGGCATATTCGTCCTGCAAAAACTGCGCTGTTCCAGCTTTGATCGCAAGAGAGGGGACAGCAATGATGAACTTATTTAGTCCATAACGTTTATGAAGTTCATAAATCGTCTTTGTATATACATAGGTTTTGCCTGTGCCAGTTTCCATCTTAATATCCAGCTGAAGGCAACCGTCAATCGGTGCATTGTTTCGGTATTCTGCGTAGATGTTATTCTGCAACACTCGAATATTGACAGCAAGGCGCGGATCGGCAAGCACAATGGACGGATTTTCATAAAACTGCGCCGGAGGCACAAGCTGCACACCGTTAAGAGCGTCACATATGGTATCGATAGCTTTTTGTTGATGAGGTAGTTGTTGTTGAAGGATTAGTTCCATATCACATCCTCCACTCAATAACGGGTATCAAAGTTGACTCGGAGATTCTTTTCCGTGTCCTTTAACCGTTT
>NZ_JAYFPU010000212.1:0-1690 GCF_034927525.1 Christensenella sp. | reverse complement strand
AGAAAAACAGGTCGGGCATAGCTCCCGCGCCTGCGTCCCCCTCTGCGGCGGCAATCAGGTCGTCATGAATATCGCTCGAGTTGGAGATGGAGGTCACATTGATTATGACGCCCTGTTCTTTTCCCACAGTTTTATTGAACTCGTCCACCATAGTGTTCATGGGGGATTCAGTCTGGCTGCCAAAAACGTGCCACATAGTCAGCTCTGTCGGATTACCGGGGTCCAGCAATTGTTGTTTCCCACACCCGATCAGCACAGCGGAAAGCATACAAAAGCACAATGCAACGGCAACAATTTTTTTCAACACGTATCCCTCTTTCAGATAGATTGTTTATGTATTTTTATCATGTGGTTATTCAAGCTGTTTATTGCTTCATTATAAGGCGTTTGCCATGATAATTCAAGTTAAGAGCCTGTCAGAACTGACGGATACCATTCAGGTTGCCCGCTTCATCAAAACTGTTTTTTCTGTTGTTGCAGACAGAAAATCCCTATGCAGCACGGGTTCCTATCCCAAGTATGGTTTTTCCAAAAATACTCCTTGCAGTGCAAAAAACTATCCTTGGGATAGTATGAAAAACACGGCCGATTCCTTATTCTTTAGACAGATACCGTTTGGGCGCGGGCATAAAAAATTTGCGAACCACTTTATTGATTCGCGAACTTGTTCGCAGGTTCACACCTGTTAGAAAGGATGGCGATACTATGAGTTCTGTTCTGTTGATCCTAAACCGCAGGATCTTAGGCGACACGCTGATCAAGACAATGAAAGACTCGCCGCAGTTTCAGCTTCATACGGAATATGAATATAATAACGCCGTCTCGGCAGCAAGAACCATTCAGCCCGCGGTAGCTGTCTTGGAGTTATCCAACTCAGGTGAATGGACTATAGAAAAGTGCATTGCGTTGTGTGACAGACTGAAAGAAGCATGCTTCGGAGTTAAAATACTTGTCTTGTGTCCGGAAGGAAACAAGGAGGCCTGCAACTCTACGGTTACTGCCGTACAGGCGGGCAGGGTGGACGACTTTGTGTTTTATGACTCCAGCCGGAAATATTTGATTTCAAAGCTGGAATCCATGACGCAAAACGGTGGGTAATCACTTTGTCGGCAGACAATATATAAATGAAAAAGGAGAAACGAATTATGGATTTGAAAGCAATGCAGAAGGCTGTGGAAAAGTTTACTTTGAAAGAGCCCATGACGCTGGAGGAATTGTACGATCTGATGAAGCAACGCTGGAACGCGGAGTTGCCGGGAACATTTCAGCTCAAAAAAGGACTGATGGGCAAATCCATCCTGTTTGACGTCTATATGCAGGTGCAGCCAAAGGTGACAATCAAGGATAATGTAGTGACTGTCAGGAAAATAAGCAATTCAACATCTGTTAGCGTGGGTGGCGGGCCTGGCGTCGACATCAAGGCCAGTGCGGAGTACAAAAAAGCATTCAAAGAAGGTGGCTTCAAAGATGCTATTTCCGGCGGCCCGGCATATTTCAACGGTGTTTGTGATGCGATGCGTGAAATATTAAGCGACCTGATATAAAGATATACAACACCACGTTATACTCACAAATAATCGAAAGGTTATCTGTGCAGCATATAAAATAATTGGAGGTATCATTTTATGGAAAACAAAAAGACTTTTGGTATTGTCTCACTTCTTTGCGGCATACTCGCTATTGTACTTAC
>NZ_JAYFPU010000259.1:0-6980 GCF_034927525.1 Christensenella sp. | reverse complement strand
GAGGGATATATGACAGAATATGACGGCGGGCAGTTTGATATCGTGGTAGTGGGCGCAGGTCACGCTGGTGTGGAGTCGGCGCTTGCTTGTGCGCGTCTTGGCAAAAAGACATTGCTTGTAACCATCAATATGGATTCCATTGCACTGATGGCGTGTAATCCGGCGATCGGCGGTACGGCCAAAGGGCATTTGGTGCGAGAGATCGATGCGCTGGGCGGGCAGATGGGTCTCGCGGCAGATGCGACGTTCATCCAAATCAAGATGCTCAACACCAAAAAAGGCCCAGCAGTGCATTCCCTTCGTGCACAACAGGATAAAAAACACTACCAGGCTTATATGAAGCAGGTGCTGGAGAATACGCCTAATCTTTCACTCGTGCAGGACGAGGTCACACGTATCATAACGGATGACAAAGGTGTTATGGGCGTGGTCGGCGCGATGGGCGCGCGCTATTTGTCGCGTGCGGTCATCCTTGCCACAGGCGTTTACCTGAAGGGAAAAGTGATCGTCGGCGAATATACGAAGGAATCAGGCCCGAGCGGGCTTTTTCCTGCCGATTATCTGAGCGACAGCCTGCGTTCTTTGGGGTTCTCGTTGCAGCGGTTCAAAACAGGAACGCCCGCGCGCGTGGATGCGCGTTCTATCGATTTTGCAAAAACGACTCCGCAGTATGGCGATGAGAAGATCGTGCCCTTTTCTTTTATGAGCGGAAAGATCGAGCGGGAGCAGGTTCCCTGCTTTCTTACCTATACCAATGAAAATACGCACGAGATCATCCGTGAGAACATACACAGGAGCCCGCTTTATAGCGGGATGATCGAAGGGATCGGGCCGCGCTACTGCCCGTCCATCGAGGATAAGGTAGTCAAATTTCCGGACAAAGAGCGGCATCAACTGTTTTTAGAGCCGGAGGGGCTGCATACGAATGAGATTTATGTGCAGGGCATGTCCTCGAGCCTGCCGGTAGAGGTGCAGGTCGCGCTTTACCGTACGATCCCCGGCCTCGAGGCTGTGCATTTTGTACGTCCGGCCTACGCGATCGAGTACGATTGCATCGATCCGACACGCCTGATGCCCAGCCTGCAGACGAAGGAAGTTCCCGGCCTGTTTACCGCTGGACAGATAAACGGTACGTCCGGCTATGAAGAAGCGGGTGTACAGGGGCTTGTTTGCGGGGTCAACGCGTGCCGCTATCTGGATGGCGAATCGCCTGTCGTATTGGGACGAAACCAGGCCTACGCGGGCGTGCTCATCGACGATCTTGTGACCAAAGGGACAAAGGAACCATACCGGATGATGACAGCGCGTGCGGAATACCGCCTTCTTTTACGGCAGGATAATGCGGATACACGGCTGACACAGATCGGGCGCGACGTAGGTCTGGTGGACGATGCGCGCTACGACAGGTTTATGTATAAGGTGGAAAATGTTTCACGTGAAACAAAACGCCTGCATGAAACAACGATAGGCTACGCAGACGCAGATGCTTTTTTGAAGAAGCATGACATGGAACAAACGGGGAAAGGCATGAAGATGGCGGCGCTGCTCACGCGGCCCGGAATATCGTATGAGGACGTTCGAGCGCTCAATGAAGATTGCCCGGCGCTTGAGGAAGATATTGCCCTGCAGATCGAGACGAACATCAAGTATGCGGGCTATATAGAAAAGCAGCTAAAGCAGGTCGCGGCGGCAGAGGCACTCAACAAAAAGCAGATCCCCGAAGATATCGACTACACGCAAATCGGCGGGCTTCGGTTGGAGGCGCGTGCAAAGCTAAGCGATGTACAGCCGCTGAATGTGGGACAAGCGTCGCGTATATCAGGTGTATCGCCCGCGGACATCTCAGTGCTGCTGGTATATCTGGCCGCGATCGGGAAGTAAAGGCTGGCGCGCAATCTTCGCCATATACTGACGCTGCGTCGGCAGCAAGAATTTGCGCTGCACTTCAAACAACAGACGCGCTACGCGCCGTCTAACTCGTTCGCGCAAACACTTGACTGCCGACGTTTCGGCCTACGCCGGGTAACAAGACACTGTATGCTATTCGTCTTTTATGGGCGTGATCGATCCGCAGACGTGATGCGGTGTTTGCTTCCGATGTCTTGCAAGCGAAGCGCGCAGACTCGGAATGCAAATAGCCATCTAAGGCTGCGGTAAGCTACATATATAATAAGCACAGCAGGCACAGCCTTCGCTTAAGAAGGACAGAGTTAGAAACGCTCAGGAAAAGGAGAATGACGATGGGAAAGATCATTGAATCGGAACGGCTAGTTTTACAAAGGCTAAAGCAGGAAG
This sequence comes from Christensenella sp., assembly GCF_034927525.1. Classification (NCBI taxonomy): domain Bacteria; kingdom Bacillati; phylum Bacillota; class Clostridia; order Christensenellales; family Christensenellaceae; genus Christensenella; species Christensenella sp. The sequence continues at coordinate 4,685 of NZ_JAYFPU010000259.1, read as the reverse complement.
ATTTTGATGCGATCGCTGTTTTTTTGAAGGATCCGGAAGTAATGTATGCGTGGGGCCATGGCTTTTCTGATGAAGAAGTACACGAATGGCTGGATAAAAACCTGAAGCGTTATGAAGACGATGGCTATGCCTTCTTCCTTGCGGTAAACAAGCAGACAGGCAAACCGGTCGGCGTAACAGGAATCATCCACAACGAGATCAACGGAAAACAGCGCTGGGAGATCGGTTATATCATCGATAAAAAGTTTTGGAAGCAGGGTTACGCCAAGGAAGGCTCAAAAGCCTGCCTGGAGCATGCCTTCCGCGAAATGGCGCTTGACGAGATGGTGTTCCAGATGCGTACAGATAATATCGCTTCTCAAAAGGTTGCGGAATCCCTTGGTGCAAAGCGCGAGGGAGAGTATATCCGCCATTACTGGGGCGAGGATATGCCGCACTATATTTATGTGATCAAAAGAGAAGATTACATATAAGAAAGTTATCACCGGATTGTTTCACGTGAAACAATCGTCAAAGGAGCAGACATGGATTTTGATTTAAAAAAAGCAAAATGGAGCAATGAGCCGCAAAAACACGAGGAAACAGAAAATAAAGTCGTGATGTATACGCAGCCGGAAACGGATATTTGGCAGCGCACCTATTATGGCGCGTGCCAGAACAACCCGCACGCGTTGCTCATCGATACAAAAGAGAACGAATTCACCTTTACCGTAAAGACGACGTTTGCAACAGCGTCCCTTTATGATCACTGCGGCGTGCTTCTTTATCTGGACGAGGAAAACTGGGCAAAGGTGTGCACGGAATACGAAACAGACGACGAGCAGATGTTGGGTAGCGTGGTGACAAACCTCGGTTACTCCGACTGGGGCGGTACGTATATCAGTGAAAAAGTGAAGCGTATGTATTACCGTGTCAGCCGCCGCGGCAACGATTTTTTGTTTGAAAGCGCGACAGATGGGGAAAACTTCAAGCAAATGCGTTTCTTCCATATGTTTTGCGACGAGCAGCCGCTCTCAGTGGGGCTTTTTGCCTGCAGTCCCTACGAAAAAGGGTTCAAGGCAGTGTTCGAGGACATGAAGTTCAGCGAATGTGTATGGCCTGCGCCCTCTGCTGAGTAAGGGAGATAAGAATGTCGGTATTTTCAGAAGAACTGAACACGCTGTGCACGCAAAATGGCTATGAAGTATCAAAAGACGCGCTGCAAAGCATGGAGCTGTATTATGATTGCATGGTAGAAACAAACAAGCAGTACAACCTGACGGCGATCACAGCGCCAAAGGATGCGGCGCTCAAACACTTTTTTGACAGCATCGTGCCCTGTGCGCTCCTGCCAAAGAACGGACGGGTTGTCGATGTGGGCAGCGGCGCAGGATTTCCCATCGCTCCACTAAAGGCGGTACGAAAGGACATTCGCGCCTTTGCCGTAGAATCATCGAAAAAGAAATGCGATTTTATTGTAGAAGCTTCGAGGCAAGCGTCGCTCGATGTCACGGTGTTTTGCGAACGTGCGGAGGTGATCGCAGCCGGCAAACCCCGGGAAAGCTTTGACGCGTGTGTCTCACGCGCGGTCGCGCCGCTTCGCGTACTGTGTGAGCTGTGTGCGCCGCTTTTGAAAAACGGCGGACTGTTTTTTGCCTATAAAGGAGAATATGAGGAAGAGCTCGCACAGGCCAAAAAAGCGCTTGTCGTCTTGAATTTGCAGCTTGTTGAGAAGCTTAGGATGCCGCACGAAGAATACGCGCACCACATCCTTGTGTTCAGAAAAACAGGGGAAAACGCGGCAAAATATCCGCGGCGTTACGCGCAGATCGTAAAGTCTCCGCTATAATCGTTCACACTGAATTCGCAATACAATGATAGAATATAATATCCTGAAAGAAAAGAAGGAAACGATATGAATGGTTTCAGAAAATTTATGATGGGGCGGTACGGCGGCGACCAATTCAGTATGTTCCTCATCATCTTGTCCATTATCCTAAGCATTGCGCTTATGTTTGTGCCTATCCCTTTTATCGGATGGCTGAGCTGGATACCGCTTGCCTTTGCGGTTTACCGGATGTTTTCCAAAAACATCACAAAGCGCCAGCAGGAGAACTTTGCCTATATGCGCAAATGGGGCGCGGTCAAAACGTGGTTCTGGAAGTTGAAAAACGGTACCCTCATAGATAAAACACACAAGACGTTCAAGTGCCCAAAATGCGGTCAAAAGCTGCGCGTGCCAAAGGGTAAGGGAAAAATCAGCATCACCTGCTCAAAATGCGGCAATAAATTTACGAAAAACACATGATCTGTGAGCAAACAAAACTTTCCAATATCGATATTTTCCGGTATAATAAAAGATACCGGTTTTTTACAGTTAAATATACTTAGGAGAGTGAATTCATTTGGGTAAAATCATAGCGATCGCCAACCAGAAGGGCGGCGTTGGAAAGACGACGACAGCCATCAATTTGAGCGCATGTGTCGCAAGCATGGGAAAGCGCGTGCTTCTCATTGATATCGACCCGCAGGGCAACAGCACAAGCGGCCTTGGCGTGGAGCGGGTAGGGCTCAAAAAATCGTCCTATAATGTGCTGGTGACGGGCACTTCGCCTTTGGAAGCGATCCAGCCGACAATGCTTAAGTCGCTTGATCTGATGCCCGCGAACATCGACCTTGTGGGCGCGGAGGTGGAGCTTGTTTCCATGATGGCGCGCGAATCGATATTGAAAAAGGCGCTGGAGGAAGTCAAAGGGCTGTATGACTACATTTTTATGGACTGCCCGCCTTCCCTTGGATTGATCACTTTAAATGCGCTCACCGCGGCGGATAAAATACTCGTACCGATCCAGTGCGAATATTATGCGCTCGAAGGGCTGACGCAACTGATGAGCACGGTCAAGCTGGTGCGCCAGAGCCTAAATCCCGGCCTCGAGGTCGAGGGTGTTGTGCTGACGATGTTTGACAGCCGTACCAATCTTTCCATACAGGTGGTCGAAGAGGTGCGGAAATTCTTTAAAAACAAGGTATATGAAACGGTGATCCCGCGTAATGTACGCTTAGGCGAAGCGCCGAGCTACGGATTGCCGGTCTTGCTGTACGACGCAAAGTGCCTGGGCACGGAAGCGTACAACGAACTGGCACGGGAATTTTTGACAAACGACAAAAAACTGTAAACAGCACAAACGATTGCGGAGGAAACCATGAAAAAAGCTCTTGGAAAGGGTCTTGGCGCGTTGATGGCGGACGCGGCCACCGACCATGATGAAAATACGGGTTTGGTTGAGATCGATATTTTTCTGATCGATAACGATGCCAACCAGCCGCGCAAAAAATTCGATAAAGAAAAATTAAATGAGCTGGCGCAGTCCATCAAGATCCACGGGATCATGCAGCCCATTGTGGTATACCAGAACGAGGGACGCTACACGATCATCGCGGGGGAACGGCGTTTTCGCGCGGCAAAGATCGCAGGGCTCAGTAAAGTCCCTGTCATCGTCAAGAGGCTCGATAAGCGCGGCATATTAGAGCTTTCTCTGATCGAGAACATCCAGCGCGAGGACTTAAATCCCATGGAGCAATCCGCGGCGCTTTACGAGTTGATGATGGAATACGGCCTCACGCAGGACGAAGTCGCCAAGCGTGTGGGAAAAAGCCGCAGCGCGATCGCAAACTTATTGCGCCTGCGCTCCCTGCCGGAGGGTGTAAAAAAGCTGGTGGAAGGCGAAAAACTATCAGCTGGACATGCGCGTTGCCTGCTTCCTTTAGAAGATGAAAAGCGGATTGCGGACGCGGCAAAAACGATCGTGGAAAACGATCTTTCGGTGCGCGACGCAGAAGCGCTGGTAAAGGAACTGATGAACCCGTCTGCAAAGCCGGTCAAGCCTGTAAAAAAGAACAAAGTGATGCCTGTGGAAATGAAAGAAGCACAGGAAGAGCTTTCCAACATCTTAGCGACCAAGGTACAGCTTGTGGGCACGCAGCAAAAAGGCAAGATATCCATTGCCTATTACAGCGCAGAGCAGCTCGAAGAATTATATGAATTCCTGAAAAAGATGTAATATGGCAAATTCGATATTTACCGATGTTTCGGACGAGCGCTTCGTTTACCTGAACCGTATGCTGGATGACGAATATTTCCGGCAGTTCGGCGAAGTAGCGCTAAGATACAAAAAAATCAATCAAATCGGTGACGCGCTTGCCGTTTTGTTGCTTACAGAGCAGGAAGAACTGGCAGGCGGCGGATGTATTCGCTTTTTTGATGAGAATACAGCAGAGGTCAAGCGGGTATGGGTGCCGGAGCCCTTCCGCAGGCATGGCTATGGCAGGCGGATCGTCACGGAGCTCGAGCAAAAGGCAAAAGAACTGGGATATACGTATATGGTGCTCGAGACATCGCATATGATGCCGTGGGCGACGTCGCTTTACGAATCACTCGGCTATTCCTACATCCCCAATTACGGTTTTTATGAAAACGACGATCTGTGTGTATGTATGAAAAAAGCGCTCTGAATGTTGTGAGGGGGAACGCTATGGATCAGGAAATAAAAACGGTATACCACTATTGCAGTGTGGAAAGCTTTTACGGCATCGTTTCCAATAGCACACTGCGCCTTAGCGACATCGACAAAAGCAATGATTATATGGAGCGTAAATGGCTGCAGCGGTTCATCCTAGAGGCCGCGCTTGAAGAATACGAGAAAAAG
>NZ_JAYFPU010000015.1:0-2537 GCF_034927525.1 Christensenella sp. | reverse complement strand
GCGTGCTGTGATCGATGTATGATCCAGAGACAACAAAGTGGAACGCGAGAGGCTGGAAAGAAAACTCCAGCCTTTTTTGAGGCGAATTTTTTACAAAAATGGCAAACGTGAATAGTTTTCAAAACAAATAACAATTGACACCGTAAAAGTGGCTTTGTTATAATGAGGATAGAAAAACAGATTTATGTCCGGATATGCCGGACACGCAGAGGTGTGCTGTTATGGACTCGAGGATAGATTTAAGCATTGGAAAAAAAGCAAGCCAATACGAGCAAATGATCCAGATCGCAAAGCTGTATTACGTGGAAGATATGTCGCAGCAGCAGATCGCTGACAGGGTCAATATGTCGCGTTCTAATATTTCGCGTATCCTGAAATCCTGCAAGGAGCTTGGCATCGTGGAGATACGCATCCATGAGGCGTCGCTGCGCTCGTTTGAGATCAAGAAGAAGCGGATCAACCGCTTTGGGATCAGCTCGGTAGTAATCACGCCGCGGGTGGAAGACCGTGAAGCGAGTGCGGAGAACGCGGGCATCGCTGCTGCGCGTTATGTGGAAAATGTCTTAACAGATAATATGAGCGTGGGCATTGGCTGGGGGTCGAGCGTTTATAAAATGGTAAAGGCATTCACGCCGGCTGCTTTAAACAATGTGCAGATCATCCAATTGATGGGCGGAACGCGCATCAAGGAGGCCTATAAGGACGGCGTTCAATTGACGCTGGATTTTGCGGAAAAAGCCGGGGGTACGCCTTACATCCTTAACGCACCGCTACTGGTAACGACGCGGCAGGTGCGCGATCTCTTTATCGAGGAAGGCGGTATCAAGGATCAGTTGGAAATGACAAAGAAGATCGACGTGGCGCTCGTCACACTGGGCACGAACGATCCGGAATACAATGCCATGGTACGTGCGAACTTTATGACGCCGGAGCAGTCAAAGGAGCTTTACGACGCAGGGCTGTATGCCCATATTTTGGGACAGCACATCGATATCCGCGGAAAGATTGGCGATACGGAGCTTAATGACCGCGTGGTGGGTATCAACATCAATACATTTAAGAAAATACCCTTGAAAATCGGTATCGTAGTGGGAGAGCATAAGGTGAAGCCCATTGTTTCGGCATTGATGGGCGGCTTCCTCGATACGCTGATCACGGACGAGCCGACAGCGTTCGCGGTGGAAGACTATGCGGCAAAGCACGGGCTCTATAAGCCGTTCTAAATTTTTGACAGGAATGGAGAAAAAACGATGCATAAAATAGCAGCAACAATACTGACTTGTAATAACGCTTTTTTGGGACAGGCGGTCTTAGCGGCACAGCGCGGTGGCGCAGATCAACTGCATGTGGATATTATCGACGGACGGTATGCGTCCAATTTTTCGTTTGGCCCCAAGACAATAGCGGATTTAAAAGAGGTCGTGGATATTCCGATCGAAGTGCATTTTGAGCTTTACGATCCGCAGTATTATATCGATATGTTTGCAGAGGCAGGCGCCGATATGATGACGATACAAATGGACGGATGTGCTTGCCCCATCCAGGCGGTGAGCCGCATCAAACGCTTGGGAAAACAGGTGGGCGTGGGCTTAAAGCCGACCGAGCGCGTGGAAAGTATCGAATATATTGCGCATCACCTCGATTATCTGATCATGATGAGCGTGGAGCCGGGCTTTGGCGGACAAAAGCTGGAGGAGTCGATCTATACGAAGATCGGCGCAGCCAAGAAGATGTTTGCGGAGCAGGGACTGGATATTCCGATCTATATAGACGGCAGTGTTAATCAGGAGACAGCTCCGAAGCTGCTTGCGAGCGGCGCGGATGTGCTGATCATCGGTTCGTCGGTCTTTTCCAGCAACAAGGTGACGGACGCGGAGATCGAAGCGGGGATGCAGCATTTTAAAAGCTTATAAAAAATGAAGGGAAACAGCCGTAGTAAAGCGGCTGTTTTTTGTTGCCCCAAACTATACAACTTTCTTTACAAAATGTAATAAATTTTACAATTATGAAGGAAATGGCATTGACAGGAAGCAGGGGAAATAGTATTATAAAACCATGGAATATAACTTTTGCAAAGAAACTTTACAAAAGTAAAAATTCGAAGCAAAAGAAACTCAAATTTATCAAATAAGCGGGTGAAAAAATGGAATTAACAAAAGAACAAATGAGGAAAATCTATTATCAGATGTTCAGTTCCCGGACGTTTGAGGAGCGCGTAAACGAAATGTTTATGAAGGGTCTCATCCACGGGACGACGCACCTTGCGGTTGGCGAGGAAGCGACGGCAGCGGGCGGCATCAACGCTCTTGAGCCGGACGATTACATCATGAGCTGCCATAGGGGACATGCGCACTGTATCGCAAAGGGCGCGGACGTAAAGCGTATGATGTGCGAGCTGCTCGGCAAGAAAGATGGCTTCTGTAAGGGGCTCGGCGGTTCGATGCACATCGTCGATATCTCTGTGGGAAACTTTGGCGCGAACGGCGTGATCGGGCCTGCGATCCCTATGGCGACAGGCGTTGCGCTTGCAATCAAAA
>NZ_JAYFPU010000198.1:0-2577 GCF_034927525.1 Christensenella sp. | reverse complement strand
TTGACTCTATCGCCCGCTGCATACGTTTGGTGTTGCTGTCGATATCCGCTTCCGGATCGTAAGCGATCGCCGCGGCAATGCCTTGCGGGATCGTTTTTGACTTCAATACCACAACGTTCTTTTTACAAAGATCAGCCGCCTGGTCGGCAGCGAGTATGATATTTTTGTTGTTGGGCAGCACGATAATATTGTCAGACGGCGCACTTTCGATCGCGCGCAGGATATCCTCGGTGGAAGGGTTCATTGACTGCCCCCCCTGTACAAACATATCGATCTGATAATCTTCAAAAATCGTCTGTATGCCCTTGCCCGCCACAACTGTTACAACTGATATCTCTTTTTGCGGCCGTTCGTTTAGCTCGGGCACATCCGTCAGCTCGGAAAGCTCCCTGTGCTGCTCCCGCATATTATCGATCTTGATCTTGCTCAGCTCACCCAGTATCTGCGCATATTGCAGCGCGAGGCCGGGTTCGTTGGTATGTACATGTGTCTTGACCAGATTCAGGTCTCCGACTACAAGGACACAGTCGCCGATTTTTGATAAATTATTGCGGTAGGTATCAATATCGCGCTCTTTCGTGTCCGGAAAAATATTTTTGATGAAAAATTCAGTACAATAAGCATATTTGATGTCGTCTTCATGAGGCGCAAGGTTTGAAAAATCGACGATCGGTTCGCTGTTTACAAGCAGTTCCCCGCTGTCTATGGCTTCTCCGTCAAGAACAGACTTAAAGCCCATCATAATGACCAAGAATCCTGCGCCGCCGGCATCTACCACGCCTGCTTCTTTGAGTACGGGAAGCATTTCTGGCGTCTGCTTCAATGTTTTCTCGCCCTCGCTGATGCTGTAGGCAAGCTGCTCATAAAGGTCGTCCGTTTTGGGTGCGATCTCTTCCGCCGCAGCCGCAATACTTGCGGTGACAGTTAAGATCGTGCCTTCCTTGGGCTTCATGACAGCTTTATAAGCAAAATCCACGCCGTTCTTAAGCGCCGCTGCCATAAGTTGTGTCGTCATCTCCTGCGGCTCTTTTACGATCGCATCGGCAAAGCCCGCAAAAATCTGTGATAAAATGACGCCCGAGTTTCCTCGTGCGCCCTTTAAAGCCCCCAGGCTCAGTGCCTGGACAATTTTGATGAGATCGTCTTCCTGTTCAACAGCCGCAACTTCCTTAGCGGCAGAGATCATGGTAAGTGACATATTGGTACCGGTATCTCCATCCGGTACAGGAAAGACATTCAAGGAATCCAACGTTTCCTTGTTTTTCTCGAGTATTGCGGCAGCTCCCAAAATCATTTCTTTCAAGCGCTTGCCGTCAAGCGTTTTTATCAACCTAGGTTCCCCCTTAGAACTGAATTCCTTGTACGATAATATCTACGCTGCTGACATTCAGCCCCGTCTCTTTTTCGATCGAATATTTCACTTTATCGATGATGTTTTCCGCCACAGCCGACAGAGAAACGCCATATTTTACAGTGATATATAATTCAACGACCAAATTTTCCGAACCATCTGTCTTGACTTTAACGCCTTTTTTCAGATTGTCGCCCTTAAAAAGATTCGTGATCGACTCTGTAATATTCTTTTGGGACATTCCCACCAGTCCATAGCATTCCATCGCGCTTACGCCGGCAATAGAAGCAATGTAATCTTCTGTATAAGTGATCGTTCCCAAATCATTTTTTAATGCTGCGCTCATAGGTAAAACCTCCCATTGGTTTATTATTCATATTATATACCATCTTTCCTGCAATATCAAACGCCTGTATATGCTTTTTCACAAATTTATTTGATAAAAACACTTGCAAATCCCTTGTATAAATGATAAAATTAACGCTGTTTGAAACGTATATACCAAGAGGGAGGTGTTTTCTGATGGCAAAATATTGTGAAATCTGTTCTAAAGGTGTTTCTTCCGGTAACAAAATCAGTCATTCGCACAGAACATCCAAGAGAATCTGGGCTCCCAATGTACAGCGCGTAAGAGTAATTGAGGACGGTACTCCGACAAGGAAGTATGTTTGTACGCGTTGCCTGCGTTCAGGGAAAGTTCTGCGCCACGTTTAATTAGAAAACAAATGCAGGGCAGACAGTCGTCTGCCCTGTTTTTATTTGCATTCACATCACGTTTTTGATAACCAGCACATAATCGTCGCTTGTAAGGCTAACGCGTTCTTGTGTAAGCACATTGCTCACCCCGCGCGGATCATCATTTTTCAATATAAGCCGATCAAGCGGATAATATAGCCCGTCCGGCGCATGCACGCACGCCTGCTCTCCCGCGGGCAAAATAGAAACCGTTTGGCCGATCTCACCACAAATTTCAAACATATCTTTTGCGATCACGATTTCCTGTATTTCGTCGCAGATCATAAGCTTCACATTCTTTTCGTAAGCGCGCCGAAGCAGCATCAGATTGGAAAGAAGATGGTCGATCCTCCCGCCCGTCGCGCCAAGCAGGATAATTTTCTGCGCTCCGCGCCCGATCGCTTCGTCAAGCGCCAGCATACCGTCTGTTTCATCTTTTTGCGAAGACGCTTTCACATATGCAATGCGCATATCGATATAGCGTTGCAGTA
>NZ_JAYFPU010000378.1:0-3591 GCF_034927525.1 Christensenella sp. | reverse complement strand
CAACATTGCGCTGCGGCCTGATCCGCTGTATGTGGTTCTGATGTACGCGATCCCTGTTGCCTACAGCTTTTTTGGCGCGATGTTCGGGCTAAAATGCGATCTCAACAGCCCCAAGCTCGACTGGACAAGCGAGGTAACGGTCGTCAAACAGAGCAAACCGGTGCTTCTTACAATGCTGGTGGGCATGATCCTCGCCATCGTTCCCGCGCTGCTGGCGCTGCCATTTGGCACGCTGCCCGTCATTGCGGCGTTCGTGCTGGTCGTGGTGCTCGACATCCTTTTGTACCGCAACCTGATGAGCAAGGGCGTACGACAGTTCGAGAGCCTCTGATACAATCTTTATCGGAACAAAAGAGACCGTTCCTTCTGGGAGTTGGTCTCTTTTTTACTTTCCGAATCGATGATTAAGGCAGGACGTATACGTTTATATATGGTTTTATGAAACATTTTTCCTGCGAACGGAACAGTTGTACACTTTAAGAAACAGCGCTGTCTATTTATATGGAACATATTTACTAATTTGTATGAAACGGTTACGCTTAAGATAGTTTTGGTATATCCATTTCATGTCAAAAATTCAAACGGATAAGGGAATTCGGTATGGCAACGAAAAAACTTCGGCTGTTTGACGCTATCTTAGCGGCTGTGTGTATCGTCCTGACAATAGACGCAGTCGCGCCCGCAGCGGCGATCGGCAATTCCCAGTACTTCTGGTGGATCCTTTTGCTGATTGGGTTCTTTGTTCCCTACGGCCTTGTGAACGCCGAGCTGGGAACCGCCTATGAGGACGAGGGCGGGCTGTGTGACTGGGTCAAACGCGCGTTTGGCGTGCGTACCGGGTCGCGGGCGGCCTTTTATTACTGGATCAACTTCCCCATCTGGGTCACGTCCACCCTCGTGATGTTCACGCAGGTTTTTACCGCGGCGACAGGCATCCCTATCCCGCCCTTGACGGCGCTTTTCGTGCAGCTGGGCATTACGTGGCTGGTGGTGCTGCTCTCCAACTACCGCATCAGCGAAAGCAAATGGCTGGTCAATATCGGCGCGCTGATCAAAACAGGGCTCATATTGGTTTTGGGCGTGCTGGGCGTGTATGCCGCTATGACGCGCGGCGTTGCGAACCCCGCCACTTCCTTTATGGATTTTCTGCCCAGTGCCGCCGGCCTTTCGTTTATTTCCATCATCATTTTCAACTTCATCGGCTTTGAGGTCGTGACCACATACGCAAGTGACATGCAAAACGCAAAAAAAGAAATCCCGCGCGCGATTATTTTGAGCGGTATTTTGATCACCGCGTTTTATTTGTTCGCCTCTTTTGGTATCGGCGTTGCCATCCCCACGGCGGAGCTTTCCAAGGCAAGCGGGTTCATCGACAGCCTGCGCATCCTGCTTGTTTCTCCCAATGGGATATTCCTCATCACCTGTGGTATGCTGTTTTTGTTTACGCTCGTCACCAACATGATGTCGTGGTCCCTCGGCGTGAATTATGTGACGCAGCACGCCGCGCAATATGGGACGCTTCCCAAATTCCTTGCCAGCAAGAGCAAAAAGCAGAAAATGCCGCTTGGGGCAAATATCACCAATGGCGTGATCATCACCGTGATGCTTGTGATCGCGGCGGTGCTCGAGATGAACGGCAGCGGGACGGACGTGTTCTGGATGTTCTTTGCCTTAAACGTCGACCTACTTTTAGCGTGTTACCTGTTTTTGTTCCCTTCTTTCTGGAAGCTGCGGAAGATCGATCCCGACCGTCCCCGGCCGTACCGCGTCAAGGGCGGCAAGGTGCGTATCTTTATCACGGCGGCCGTACCCTTTGTACTTCTTTGTATGACGCTGTTCTTCACGTTTTTCCCGCAAACGGCGGACGGTGCTCTGAGCGTCAACCTGCCGCTTGTGCTGGGCGTGGCTGTTGCGATCGCCGTGGGCGAGATCGTCGCATGGCACAGCGTGACCAAATACAGAAAAAAACAGGCCGGGCAAAATACGCCGCAGCCTGTTGAATAATGTAATCTTTTCTACTTTTGGGGAAGGACTTCCAGCCAGTAGCCGTCCGGGTCTTCGATAAAATAGATGCCCATTGCTTCGTTCTCGAAGCAGATGCAGCCCATCTCCTGATGCAGCTTGTGTGCCGCCTCATAGTCGTCCGTCTCGAACGCCAGATGTATCTCGTTGTCCCCCAGATCGTACGGCGTATCCTTTTCTTTGAGCCATGTAAGCTCTAACTGGTGCGGGGCCTCTCCATTTGCCAGATAGACGATGATAAAGCTGCCGTCCCCTGCTTCCTTGCGGCGCACTTCTTTTAGTCCCAGCGCCTTTTCATAAAAATCCAGCGATTTTTGCAGATCGAGCACATTCAGATTATTATGGATCATTTTAAATTTCATATCAACCGTTATCCCCTATTTTTCGTCCGTATGCCTTCTTGCCTTCCTCCACCGCTTCGTCTATACACACGTCGTCAGGCAGCACAGAGGTACAGTGCGGGCAGCGGGTCGCGTCATCCGCGATCTCTCCTTTGCAGTACGGGCACAGCCGCGCCGCTTTTTCCGGCTCGGGTTCAGGCTTCTTACTAAGCTTATTGAGACCTTTGATGAGCAAAAAGATCACCAGCGCAATCAACAGAAAATTAATAATTGCATTGATAAATAAACCGATCTGGATCGCTGCCCCCGCAGGATCTGCTGTAAGCGGAATCTTCAGGCTGGAAAAATCCATTCCGCCGGTCGCCAGCCCAATGATCGGATTGAGGATATTTTCCACCAGCGCATTGACGATCGCCGTAAACGCGCCGCCGATGATGATACCGACCGCGAGATCCATCACGCTGCCACGCGAGATAAATTCCTTAAATTCCTGTATGAATCCTTTTTTCTTCTTTTCCATTCCCACCTTCTCCTCTCGGTTATGGTTTTCCTTTATGACCCCGTGGCTGACAGGCCTGCCAGCCAAATTGTTTCATATCCACATAGCCATCGTCATTTACATAAACGCCTTCCGCATTGAGCAAACCTTTTTGCGCATCCGTACCGCCGAACGCAAACGCTGGTGCCAGCCGCCCTTGCCGGTTCACGACCCTGTGGCAGGGCACAACGCCGGGCTGCGGATTGACATGCAGCGCATACCCGACCGCACGCGACGCACGGGGATTGCCTGCAAGCCGCGCGATCTGTCCGTAAGAAGCAACTTTGCCGCACGGTATCTGCTTTACGATCTCGTATACCTGCCCGAAAAAATTCACGCGCTTGTGTTTCCTTTCATGAAATCCGGTTATCATTATTATATCATTAAATTTTCCAAATGAAAGGGAAAACAATGGCCAAACATGTAAAAATGATCATGATGGATACGTGCCCGCATTGCCGCCGCGCGTTTGAACTGATGGATGAACTGAAGCAGGAGCATCCGGAATATGCACAGGTCGATATCGAGACCATCGATGAGCGGCATGAGCCGGAAAAGACGAGAGGCTATGACTATTGGTATGTCCCCACTTTTTTTGTGGACGACGAAAAGATACTCGAGGGCGTGCCCTCAAAAGAGAAAGTCGAGCAGGTGTTTATTGAAGCTTTGAAGGCGTAATCGTGTCATCTT
>NZ_JAYFPU010000270.1:0-1732 GCF_034927525.1 Christensenella sp. | reverse complement strand
GGAGGCAAAATTATAAAGGAAATGCCCGAATTTGAGGACATTAAAAAAATAGCTTCAGAACGGTCCATACCATTATCAGAGGTCCGTTCTCTGATCGCGCGTGAAAGGGAAACGGCTGTAAAATCCTCGAAACTTATACAGGGAGACTTTGAGACAAAACTGAATATGACCAAAGAAGACTTAAAGGATCCACATGCAAAGGAGACGGATGGTCATTATCACGGGCTTCACCATTCCCATAGCCATTCGCATGACCATTCTGAAATCGGGGAAGAAGCAAAATGACACTGATACTTGATGGCAGGATCACTTCGAAAAAAATTAAGGACTGGGTAGCGGCTTCGGTCGATGCCATCAGAGTAAGAGACGGTTGGGTGCCTCAAATGGTGACAGTCCAGGTGGGTGATAACCCTGCTGCTGAAAGGTACATCAGAAACCAGCTGAAAGCCTCTAATGATGCAGGCATATCAGCCAGACTGGAAAAATTTGACTGTGATATTCCAAAAGAAGATTTTTTGAAAAAACTGGCGGCGATAGGCAGAAATCAGGAAGTTGACGGAATAATACTGCAGACCCCATTTCCGAAGGGTTGGCCTGTTGACGAGATACTGAACGGCCTTCCATCAGGAAAGGATGTTGAAGGCGTCCATCCGGAAAACCTTGGCAGATTGTATCTTGGCGAAACAGCCATTCCTCTTCCATGTACAGCATGGGCGGCGATCTCGCTGCTTGAATGGTATGGCAGGAGCTCTTTTGAGCAAAGCAGGTGCGCTGTTATTGGCAGGAGCCCAAACGTTGGCAAGGCTGCGGCGCTGATGCTGATGCACAGGCACGGGACAGTGACGGTCTGCCACACACGGACCTCCTCTGAACAGCTCAAAGATGTCCTTTCAGGTTCCGATGTGGTTATAGCTGCCGCAGGAGTAGCAGGCATGGTAGACCCTGAGATACTGCCATCCCATGCATGGGTGGTCGATGTAGGAACTAATGTCACAGAAGAGGGAAAACTGGTAGGGGATGTGGCAAAAGGTGCAGAGGGGCGTGTCGAGGCGCTGAGTCCGGTTCCGGGAGGTGTGGGACCCATAACGGTCTCCCTGCTGCTGGCGAATCTCCTTCTCTGTGCCACGAGGCGCAGACTGGGGAAGAGCCTGCTGCTTCCTGACCTGAAAAAATTAAGGGAGGAGTGATCTCATTGATATGGATATCGAGAGCGGAGCCAAATGGTTTGCGGAACAGATAAAAAAAAGCAGAGTCGTCGTCTTTAGCGGTGCAGGACTCAGTACAGAATCGGGGCTTGCCGACTTCAGGTCGAAAGAGGGCTTGTGGGCTCATGTCGACCCCATGCAGTACGCCTCAGTAAACACGCTCGAACATGATTATGAATCATTCCTGGAGTTCTATAGATCCAGGCTTTATGTACCCGAGAGCGTACAGCCTAACAAAGGGCACAGATACATTGCGGAATGGGAGGCCGATGGCTATGTTATGGGAATAATCACCCAGAACGTGGACAGGCTTCACCAGAAAGCCGGTTCCGTGAAAATAGCTGAGCTTCACGGAAGCCTTGAACCCGTCAGGTGTCATTCCTGCGGAAAGATTTGGGATAAAGAGTATTTTCTTAATGGTGAAAAGTGTGACTGTGGGGGGTTGCTGCGTCCGGGTGTGGTCCTTTTCGGAGAGATGCTTCCCGATGAGCCGTTGAGACTTGCGGACGAGTGGAGCTCAGACTGCG
>NZ_JAYFPU010000032.1:0-2055 GCF_034927525.1 Christensenella sp. | reverse complement strand
GATTTGCCCCTAGATACCTTGTTCCAGTTATAAAGAGCATCTTTTTGTTCTTGCGTTAGGTTCGGCAGACCGTCAACATACTCGCGTATCTGTTTGTTCCGCTCAGCCTTTGATCCGACAGAGGAATAACCCGTAATATATGTATTAACATATACATCGTTCGGGATATTCATATCTTCTTGAGCGACGGTCATTTTGTCTTTTGCCGTATCACCCATAACGGTCATTGCAACCATGCCCGTAAGTTGCTCGCCTTTAAAGCCTGAATCTTGGAGATACTTCACCTTATCGTCATGCCCTGCCAGTCTGTCTTTAACATACGCGTAATCTTCTTTACTGATACCATAGTTAGCAATTTGTTCAAGCGTTTTTGTCTTTATGTTCCCTACATCATATCCCTTCGCTTCAGCTATTATTGTTGTTCCTGAACCACTTTGTCCTTTTTCCACCTTATCCCATGTAACATTACCGCTTTTAACGCCCTTATTTACACCAAAACTATCGTAGTACTGGCTTGTATTTCCTTCTCTTGCAAGGCTGTCTATAATATCTTTTTTCTTAAGGGAAGCGGTATCTTGAACCGTCTTACCTCCTGAATCTTTTTCGTTTTCTATGCCTGCTGTAAGGGTTTTAAGCATGATGTATTCAGCGGTGTTTTTGCTTTCGTTCGCCTCAACTATCCATTTATCAGAAGAATATAGATTTCCTGCTTCATCTTTCACTCCTCTGCTTGTTAAAAGCTCATTTTTGGCAAGCTCCTTTGAGTATTCATTAACCGTTTGAGCAATTTGCGCCTTTTGACCATCGTCAAGGTCTGCATATGCTGGGTGGTTAAGTGCATCATCAAATATCTTTGCTGTGCTCTGCCCCATAGTTTTTTGGTATTGTGTGCGCTCCGATGGTGTCATGTCGTATTTTTCTGACTGGTATTTTACATAGTACGGCGCAACACTTGGGAATACTGAATTGTTACCTGTTTCTTGGTACAGTCTCCATACTTCCTCTGCCGCGGGAGTGCTGTTTTCAGCAATTACATTTGCAGGGTTTAACATAACATTAAATACACTGTTTTCTCCACCGTATCTCTGCACCTCGCGCCCATACACATCTACTACAGGCTCTAGTGTTTGAGAAAGTCCGGGGATTCGCGCTGCGGCTTTGTTTATACCTGTTTGCAAGGAATTATTATACGCGTACGAATTGCGCTGCACCGGATCTGTTAGTTGTGCAATTTGATTTGATAGCGATGGTACATATTGACCCAGTACGGATAATCCCGTATTAACAACGGCCTGCATTAAGTTATCCTCTTTGAAAAAACCTTGGATTCCTCTTAAGAAGGATTGCTCAAAAAGAACTCCGCCGCCAGTCTGAAACGCATTCAGGATAGAGTTTGCAGTTCCTCCAAGAACATCTAGCCCAAAGTTTCCTTCCTTTCCACTTTTGATATTTTGTACAATATCAGCAGCAATAGCAAATTGAGGTCCGATAGGCGCAGCCCAATCATATGAGTATGATTTTCCGTTTAGTACAACACTGTAGGGCTGTATTCCAAGTACATTTTTTTGGAAATTCGCTGCGTCCTTGTCGTCATCTCCAGCACCAGAAATGAACCCTGCATTTGCCAAGAATGCACCAACCAACATTGACAGTGTGCCCGCAACACCTTTTCCGATGTTGTTTACGAATTTTCTTTGCATTTGAGGCGTAACCGTTCCGTTGTCCACCGCTCGGTTAAATTTAATTGCATCAGCTGAAAGAGACTTGACTAAACCCACAGGCGAAAACTCCACTAGTGCCTTTGTCAGGTTTGCGGGTGTTTTTGCAAAAGGTATAACTATATCCCCGAATCCAAAATCTTTGCCAAAGTTTAACCCTTTTCTAACAGTGTTTACAAATTTTGTATATCCGTTATTGTCTTGATAGGTGTTTTCTAATGCATCCATAGTCGCAATCTCAACCATGCTCGCTGTTGGCTCGGAAACTTTGGCAAGCTTCATTTGGTTGTTTAGGCTGTTTGTAAAATAGGCTTCATAAAACGGCCTATCTCCCATC